>JBKGZE010000020.1:0-12114 GCA_046545735.1 Gemmatimonadota bacterium
CCCCCCGCCACCAGCCACCAGCCACCAGCCACCCGCCACCCGCCACCAGCCACCAGCCACCACCCCCCCAACACTTCCGCTCAGCCACGCGTCTAGCTCACATACACCTCGACTCACCTCACGAGGAGATACCCGCTCATGCAGCAGCTGTCCCACCGGCGACGACGCCGGGTCCGCGGGCGCGGCCTGGCGCTCGCGGCCGTGCTCTGTTTCGGCACCACCGGGCTGACGCCCGTCGATTACGACCGCTATCGCGACCACGACGAGCTGACCCGCGAGCTGCGCCGGCTGAGCTCGGCGCACCGGGCGAGTGCCACCCTCGTCTCCATCGGCGAGACGCGAGAGGGCCGGGACATCTGGGCGCTGGAGGTGGCCGCCCCCGGCGCGGTCGCCGCGAGCGAGCGGCCGGCGCTGCTCGTGGTCGGCACGCTGGAAGGCGACCGGGTCATCGGGAGCGAGCTGGCGCTGTACCTGGCCGAGCACCTGCTGACGGCGGGCGAAACGGACGCGGCGGTGCGGGAGCAGCTCGAGAGGCACGCGTTCTACATCGTGCCCCGGCTCAACCCGGACGGGGCGGAGCGCATGTTCGCCCGTGTCCGTGCGGACGGCGCGGGCAACGCCACGCCCCGGGATGGCGACGTGGACGGCCGGGTCGACGAGGACGGGCCCGAGGACCTGAACGGGGACGGCCTGATCACGCTGATGCGCGTGCCGGAGCCCGGCGGTCCGTTCATGGTCCACCCGGACGAGCCCCGGCTGATGAAGCGGGCGGACGCGAGCCGGGGTGAAGCCGGGTCGTACAGGCTCTACGTCGAGGGCGTCGATTCGGACGGCGACGGCTTCTTCAACGAGGACGGCCCCGGCGGCGTGGACCTCGACCGCAACTTCCAGCACGCGTATCCCTACTACGCGGCGGACGCCGGCCCGCACATGGTGAGCGAGCGGGAGACGCGGGCGCTCATGGATTACGTGCTCGCGCACCGCAACATCGCGGCGGTGCTGACGTTCGGCGGGAGCGACAACCTGGTGGGCGACCTGGGCGCGCGGGGCGAGGCGCCGGGCGCGGCGCCCCTCGAGATGCTCACGTTCGTGGGGGCCGAGCTGGAGGAGGCCCGCGAGGTCGGCATGGTCGAGCGGCCCCGGTCCCGCTGGGGCGGCGGGCAGCAGGATCGCGCCAGCGGCCGCCGCTCCGGCCGCCAGCCGGCCACCACCGTGGCCGAGGCGGACCGGGAGTACTACCGGACCATCGCCGAGCGGTACCGCGAGCTGACCGGCATCGAGGCGGTCGCCAACACCCGCGCCCCCGCGGGCGCGTTCCACGATTTCGCCTACTTCCAGTTCGGCGTCCCCGGCTTCAGCACGCCCGGGTGGGGGATCGACGCGCCGTCGGACGCCCCGGGCCGTCGCGGCGGCCGGGGGACCGGCGAGGCTGCCGACGCGCGGATGCTGGCGTGGATGGACGCGGCCGGCATCGACGGGTTCGTCGCCTGGGAGCCGTTCGACCATCCGGAGCTCGGGCCCGTGGAGATCGGCGGCTTCCGGCCGTACGCCACGACCAACCCGCCGGCGGACCGCCTGGCCGAGCTGGGGGCCTCGCACGCCGAGTTCGCGCTGTACCTGGCGTCGCTCTTCCCGGCCGTCCGGATCGCGGAAACGGATGTGACGGCCCACGGCGGCGGGCTGTACGAGGTGGCGGCCGTGATCGAGAACCGGGGCTACCTGCCCACGGCGCTCGCGCAGGGCGTCACCGCCCGGGCCGTGGCGCCGGTCATGGTGCAGCTGGGGATCGAGCCGGACGCGCTGATCACCGGCGACGCCAAGACCAGTTTCCTGCCCAGCCTCGACGGCTCGGGCAGCCGCGAGAGCTACAGCTGGCTGGTCCGCGGACGACGCGGGCAGGAGCTGGAGCTGAAGGTGGTGTCGCAGAAGGCCGGCTCCGAAACGGCCACGCTGACGCTGCGATGAACGGCTCGAACGCGCACAAAGGAGAACCTGTGAAGACCACGATCAAGACGCTCGCGCGGGCGGCCGTCCTCGGCGCGGCGCTGCCGCTGGCCGCCGCCCTCGCCGCGACCGCCACCCCCGCCCACGCCCAGGGCTCGGACCCCGAGCACCGGGTGCAGATCGACTTCAACCGCTGGCACGACCATGCGGACCTGACCGCCGCGTTCCAGCGCCTGGCCGACGCCTACCCGAAGTTCCTCACGCTCTCGTCCATCGGGAAGAGCGTCGGCGGGCGTGACCTGATCCTGATGACGGTCAACAACCCGGACACCGGCGACGAGCTGTCGAAGGCCGGGATGTACATCGAGGCCAACGTCCACGGCAACGAGATCCAGGGGGGCGAGGTCGCGCTGTACACCGTCTGGTACCTGATGGAGAACTACCAGCGCAACGAGAACATCCGCCGGATGGTGGACGAGCGCGTATTCTACATCCTCCCGTCCGTGAACCCGGACGGCCGCGACTACTTCCTCCACGGCACCGGGTCCGGCGCCCGCACCGGCCATTTCCCGGTCGATGATGACAATGACGGGCTGGTCGACGAGGACGGCCCCAACGACCTGAACGGGAACGGGGTCATCGAGCAGATCCGCAAGTACGTGCCAGGCGAGGGCGACTACCGGATCAGCCACGAGGATCCGCGCATCCTGGAGCCCGTCCCGCCGGGACAGAAGGGCGACTGGGTCCTCCTGGGCTACGAGGGCATCGACGACGACGGCGACGGCCGGGTCAACGAGGATCCGCCCGGAAGCTACGACCCGAACCGCAACTGGGCCGCCGACTGGCAGCCGAACTACATCCAGCGCGGCGCCATGGACTACCCGTTCCAGCTCCCGGAGACCCGGGCGGTGAACGACTTCCTCATGGCGCGGCCCAACATCGCGGGCGTCCAGAGCTACCACAACAGCGGCGGCATGATCCTGCGCGGTCCGGGCGCCGAGTGGCAGGGCGGGTACCCCCAGGAGGACGTGGCGGTCTACGACGAGCTCGCCGAGGACGGCGAGCGGATGCTCCCCTACTACCGCTACCTGGTCATCTGGAGCGGCCTCTACACCGTCCACGGCGGATTCATCGACTGGACCAACGACGGCCTCGGCATCCTCTCCTTCTCGAACGAGCTGTGGAACGGGCGCCAGTACTTCAACAGCCCCGAGCTCCAGCAGCAGCAGGAGGACCCGGACAGCCCCATCGGCGGCCGCAGCAAGGCGCGCCTCTGGTTCGACGATCACCTCGAGTTCGGTGAGCACTTCCACGAGTGGACGCCCTACGACCACCCGGACTACGGGGCCGTGGAGCTCGGCGGCTGGGGCAAGCTCACCGGGCGCATACCGCCCCGGTTCATGAACGAGGAGCTGGCGCACCGCAACATGGCGTTCACCCTCTACCAGGCCGACCAGATGCCGCTCATGGCCATGGACGAGCCGATCGTCGAGAAGCTCGGCGACGACGTCTACCGCGTACGCGTCGACCTGGTGAACGACCGGATCACGCCCACCATCATAGAGCGCGCCGCCATGACCGGCATCGTCCGGCCCGACCTGCTCAGCGTCGACGGCGCCGACGTGGTCACCGCCGGCTGGGTCGCGAGCAAGCATCGCCCCGGCCCCACCGACCGGATCGACCAGCACGACCTCCAGCGGATCATGATCCGCAACGGACACCCCGGTCGCACCACGCGCACGGTGGAATACGTGCTCAAGGGCTCCGGACGGGTGACGTTCACCTACGACAGCCTCAAGGGCGGCACGGTCTCGCGCACCGTCACGCTGAGGTAGGCACACAGAGGCATGGAGATACGGAGGCACAGGGGGCGGTCACTCAAGCGTTGACGCGAGGGGGGTATTGCCGGGCTTGGCAGGGTCCTGGTGATTCCTCGGCTTCCGGTGGGGAGACCCGCCGGAAGCCTTTCCTTTTTCGCGCGGGAGCGAGCCCCTGTGCTCCGCGCCCCTGTGCCTCCGTGTGCTCAGAAAGCGCCGAAGCCTGTCACGTCCTGGCCGAGGATGAGGGTGTGGATGTCGTGGGTGCCCTCGTAGGTGTAGACGCTCTCTAGGTTGGCCATGTGGCGCATGGCGGAGTACTCGACCAGGATCCCGTTGGCGCCCAGGAGGCGGCGGGCTTCGCGGGCGGCCTCGGTGGCCATGTCGACCATGGCACGCTTGGCCAGCGAGACCTGCTGCGCCCGCATCTTCCCCTGGTCCTTCAGCCGTCCCAGCTGGAGGGTGAGCAGCTGGCCCTGGGTGATGTCGGTCAGCATCTCCGCCAGCCGGGCCTGCTGGAGCTGGGTCGCGGCGATGGGCTTGCCGCCGAACTGGACGCGCTCCCTGGCGTACCGGAGCGCCTCATCGTAGCACGCCATGGCCGCGCCGACGGCGCCGAACGCGATGCCGTACCGTGCCTGCGTGAGGCACATGAGGGGGCTCCGGAGCCCGCCGGACGCCGGCAGCAGCGCGTCCTCGCCCACCCGCACATCGTCGAGGACCAGCTCGCTGGTATCGCTGGCCAGGAGGCTGAGCTTGCCCTTCTGGTCGCGGGCCGTGAAGCCGTCGGCGTCGGTGGGGACGATGAAGCCGCGGATCGACGCGGCGTCGTCGATCTCGCCGGTCTTGGCCCAGATGATGGCGATGTCCGCCATCGAGCCGCTGGTGATCCACATCTTGGACCCGTTGAGCACCCACGCGTCGCCGTCCTTCCGCGCGGTGGTGAGCAGCCCGCCGGGGTTGGACCCGAAATCCGGCTCCGTGAGCCCGAAGCAGCCGATCACCTCGCCGGCCGCCATGGGCGGCAGGTACCTTCCGCGTTGCTCCTCCGTGCCGAACTCGTGGATCGGGTACATGCAGAGCGCGCCCTGCACCGAGGCGAAGGAGCGGATCCCCGAGTCGCCTCGCTCGAGCTCCTGCATGATCAGTCCGTATGAGACGTTGTTCAGCCCCGCACAGCCGTACTCCTCGGGGAGGTTGGCGCCGAACATCCCGAGCTCGGCCATCTGCGGGACCAGCTCGGTGGGGAATCGCTTCTCGATGTACGCTTCCTCGATGATCGGCATGACCGCATCGTCGACCCACTGACGGACGGTGTCGCGAACCATCCGTTCCTCTTCGCTGAGGAGCGAGTCGACGTCGTAGTAGTCTACACCGGTGAATTTCGCCATCGCCTGCCGCATTCGGGTGGAAAGTGGCCCCCAAGCTAACCGGTGCACCCACCGGCGGCGAGACGCCGCCCGGTGCGCCCGGCGGGCCCCGGCCGGACGGTCGCCCTCGATGCATCGACCGCGCCACGGGGAGGCCTGACGCTGGAGCCCGGAGCCGGGGAGCCGGAGCCGGAGCCGGGCCCCGACCCCGGATCCGGAGTCCGGCCGATCAGCGGGCCGGTCGGATCCGGATCGCCTGACCGCCGCCGGGGGCGAGGTCCAGCATGAGCGTGGTCGCGGCGTTCACCTGGCGGGTGGTGATCTCCACGGGCAGCGGGTTCGTCAGCCAGTGGGCTTCGGGGCCGTCGGCGTAGATCTCGGCCACGTAGTCGCGACCGGGCTCGAGGAAGTCGAGCGGCAGCTCGAAGGCGCGGCCCTCCTCGTCGGTGATGGCGCCGACGTACCACTCGTCGCCGTCCCGCTCCTGCCGGGCGACGACGACGTAGTCGCCGATCCGGGCGTCGGTCACCACCGTCCGCTCCCAGTCGACCGGGACGTCCCGGATGAACTGGAAGGCCGGCTCGCCCTGGTAGTTCTCGGGCAGGTCGGCCGCCATCTGCATGGGCGAGTACAGCACGACGTAGAGGGCCAGCTGCTTGGCCAGCGTGGTCCGGATGCGGGAGTCCTCGGGCGTTCGCGGCGGGCCCTCCGCCGACTCGATCAGGATGTCGAAGACGCCGGGGGTGAAGTCGAACGGCCCGGAGTGGAGCCGGGTGAAGAAGAGGATGGTCTCGTGCTCGGGCGGGTTGCCGCCCTCGCCGCCCCAGGCGTTGTACTCCATCCCGCGCGCCCCCTCACGGGTCAGCATGTTCGGCCACGTGCGCCGCTCACCGGTGTCCTTTATGGGCTCGTGCACGTTCAGCATGATCCGGTGCTCGGCCGCCTTCTCCACCACCATCCGCCAGTGGTTGACCATGTACTGCCCGTGGTGGTCGTGGCCCTCGGCGGTCTTGTCGCCCACGTAGCCCGACTTGATGGCGTTGATCCCCAGCGACTCGTACAGGTCGAACGCGTCGTCGATCTGCGCCTCGTAGTTGGCGATCCCCATGGAGGTCTCGTTGTGGGCGATCAGCTCGACGCCCTTCGACGCGGCGTAGGCGGCCACTCCGTCCAGGTCGTAGTCGGGGTACGGCGTGGTGAAGTCGAACTCGTCGGCGTTCTCCATCCAGTCGCCGTCCCACCCCAGGTTCCACCCCTCGACCAGCACGCCGCCGATCCCGTTCTCCGCCGCGAAGTCGATGTAGCGCTTCGCGTTCTCGGTGGTGGCGCCGTGAAGGGGCCCCGAAGCCCAGGTCTCGGTGCCGATATGCAGGCTCCACCAGATCCCGACGTATTTCATCGGGTCGATCCAGGATGTGTCCTCGATCCGGCTCGGCGGGTTCAGGTTGAGCGCGAGCGTGGACGGCTGCAGCGCCTCCGGCCGGTCCGCCATCTCGATCGTCCGCCACGGCGACACGAACGGCGTCCGGCCCCGTACCTTCACCCCGTCCGCCCACGCGGCCAGCGCAGTCTCCAGCGTGCGGGTCTCCGTGCCGACCAGGTCCATGGCCCCGTAGTCGACCAGGTTCGCCTCGTGGATCACCACGTGAAGCCCGTCCTGCATCTCCAGCGTGAGCGGCGTGTGGACCCGGGGCAGCCGGCTCGCCGGCGACGCCGAGTAGAGGAACTCGTAGCGGTTCCACTCGTCGGCGGGGATCCACCACGCCCGGGCGTCGGTGGCCAGGGTGAACTGGGTCAATTCGTCCATGAGCTCGAACCGGCCCAGCCCCGGCTGCTCCGGGACCTCGTAGCGGAACGCGACCCCGTCATCGAACGCCCGGACCACCACGTCGAACCGGCGGCCCGGTGCCGGCTCCTCCACGGTGACCCGGACCTCGTTGTAGTGGTTCCGGACTTCCGCTACCTGCCCCCACGGCTGTGTCCACGTCTCGTCGTGGCTGTCCCGCGCCGTCCCCGTGATCCGCAGCCCTTCAGCCAGCGCCGGCGCGTTCCGGAACTCCAGCCCGAGGCGCGACGGCATGATCACGTGCCGGCCGTCGCGATCTACGGCGTAGAAGAGCTCGCCGTCGCGAACCTCCACGCGGGCCTCGTTGCGGCCGTCGGGGGAGGTGACGGTGACGGGGTCCTGGGCGACAGCGGGCGTCGCGAGGCCGGCCCAGGCGGCGAGCAGAGCGACGAGTCGGGTACAGCGGGACGGAGTCTTCATGGTATGCACAGGGTCTCTTTCGATCACGAACGGATACCGCGCGGATGATGGCGGAGAAACGGCATCCCCGCTACCCATCGGCATGTGTCGGCCAGGCCGGCGGTGTTAGCTTCACGGGTGAGCCCACCGGAGCTTTCCGGCCCCGCCGCGGACGGCCAGGCGGCACAGAATGACAGAGCAGACAACCATGAGAGTACGCTGGATCCCGCTGTACGCACTTCTCCTCGCGCTTCCGCTGGTGGCGTGTGGGGACGACTCGATCACGCCCCCGCAGGACGGCCAGGAGCCGGAGGACGGCTTCCTGTTCAGCTACACGCCGCCGCCCGGCGCGCCGCCGGTGAACACGATCGCCGTGCGCGGAGACTTCAACGACTGGGACTCGTCGCCCATGAAGGCGCGGACGGACGGGAGCTGGGACACCCGACTGGACATCGCGGACGGGACGTACGAGTACAAGTTCTACATCAACCAGAGCTGGCCCGCGGACATGTGCCACGACCAGACCTGGGGGCACCCCGACGCCGACTACTGGATCGATCCCGACGCCGCCGGCTGCGTGGATGACGGGCACGGCGGCCAGAACGCCGTGGCCGTGGTCGGCGAGTCGGCGTTCCTCCTCTCGCACGACTCCGCCGATCCCGCCCACGTGTCGGCGGCCGGGGACCGGCTGTCCGTGCGGTTCCGGGCCACTGCGGACCGGGTGGAGACCGCCACGCTGCGGGCGGGCGGGGAGTCGTACGTCATGCACCACCAGCTCACGGTCGGGCTGGAGGAAGTGTGGCGGGCGGCCGTCCCGTCGAGTGTGACGGAGTACGAGCTCGTGGTCGAGACCGCCGACGGCAGTGAGACCTTCGGCCCGTACACCGCCCCCGGGGACCCGTTCACCGCCGTCCCGTGGGTGCGCGACGGCGTGGGGTACCAGATCTTCCCCGAGCGGTTCTGGAACGGCGATCCGAGCAACGACTCCGCCGCCCTCGCCACGGACGTGGTCCACTACATGGACCCGGCGGTCTGGAGCCTGGAGCCCGAGCTCACGCAGGACTGGAGCGGGCCCATCGGCGAGTCCCACTGCTGCCACCAGTACTTCGGCGGCGACCTCCAGGGCATCATCGACCGGCTCGACCACCTGGAAGCGCTCGGGGTCACCCTCCTCTACCTGAACCCGATCTTCACGTCGGGCTCGGCCCACGGCTACGACACCTACGACTACCTCGAGGTGGCGCCCAACTTCGGCGACTCCACGGTGCTGCGGCAGCTCATGACGGAGGCCGAAGCCCGCGGCATGCGCATCATGTGGGATTTCGTCCCGAACCACGTGGGCGTCGGATTCTGGGCGTTCCAGGACGCCGTGGAGAACGGCGAGTCCAGCGACTACTGGCAGTGGTTCAACTTCCACGTCCCGGCGTCCGAGATCCAGGTCGGCAACGGCAACCACTACGACGCCTGGTGGGGGATCGGCGAGCTGCCGCGCCTCGAGACGCGCAACGACACGGTCATGGAGCACCTGCTCGAGGTGACCCGCCACTGGACGGCCTTCGGGCTGGAAGGGATCCGGGTGGACGTGCCCATGGAGATCAGGAACCGGAGCGAGTTCTTCACCGCGTTCCGGCAGGCGGCCAAGGAGGTGGACCCGGACGTCTACCTGATCGCGGAGGTGTGGGAACGGGATGCCAGCTGGCTGCAGGGCGACCAGTTCGACGCGCTGATGAACTACGCCCTCGGCGAGGGCGCAGTGGAGCCGTTCGCCGCGGGACACACCACGGGCACGGCCGCGGCCCGGACGCTGGCGCAGCTCTACGCCCTCTACCCCGAAGCGGCGACGGCCATGCTCTTCAACCTCATCTCGTCCCACGACACGCCGCGGCTCCTGACCCAGCTCGGGGGCGGATCCCTCGGCGACGCGCCGTCGGACGACGCCCTGGCGAAGCAGCGGCTCGCCAGCGCCATGCTCTACGCGCTCCCCGGGGTCCCGGTCACCTTCCAGGGCGACGAGTGCGCGTTCCTGGGGAGCCAGGAGAACGACGAGCACCGCTACCCCTTCCAGTGGGGCTCGTGCGACGCGGAGATGCTGGCCCACTACCAGCAGCTGGCGACGCTCCGCGGCGAGCTGTCGGCGCTGGAGTCGCCCGCCTTCCGCTCACACCAGGCCTCCAGCACGCTCCTCTCCTTCTACCGCGGCGAGCCGGGGCCCGGCGAGGTGCTGGTGGTACTGAACAGTGGCACCGAAGCGGCCACGTTCGAGCTGCCGGAGGGGAGCTGGTCCGACGCGGTCGCCGACCAGGCCGCCACCGGTTCCGTGGAGGTGGAGCCCCGCGGCTGGTTGTTCCTGCTGCGGGGTTGAAGTCGGCGAGCGCCGACCTCCCTGTGCGAACCAGAAAGAGGGCCCGGGGCGCGTGCCCCGGGCCCTCCTTTCAGCCGATCACCGCCGCGGTCCCGCCGCCACGGATCTCGCCGAGACGGCCCCGCCGCGCCGACACCGCCACGCCCGTCAGTCGATGGTCAGCAGCGCGTTGTCGCCGCCGTCCACGCACCCCTGGCCGTTGGCGTCGACCATGTACCCGTTGTCCGGGTCACCCCACGTCTCGTCGTTGCACATGTTCGTGGCCCAGTGCTCGCCGTTGAAGAAGAACTTGTACTCGTACGTGCCCGGGTCCAGGTCCATCCAGAGCGCGTAGGTCTCACGCATCGGCGTGGCTGCCGGGTCCCACCCCTGGAACGACCCCGCCACGTGCAGCTGCGTGATCTCCGGGGCGCCGTCGGGGACGATGTACATGAACGTGTGCGGTCCTGCCTCCGCCACCTCGATGACCGCGTTCTCACCGCCGTCCACGCACCCCTGGCCGTTGGGGTCCACAAAGTTGTTGTAGTCGGGGTGCCCCCACGTGCCCTCGTCGCACATGTTCCCGGCCCAGCCGCCATCGTTGAACACGTACTTGTACTCGTGGGTGCCCGCCGGCAGGTCCACCGTCACCATCCACGTGTTCTCCAGCTCCGGGGACTCCTCGGGGTTCCAGTTCGGCTCGGCCACCGTACCCGGGATCGTGACCGACGTGACCGGCTGATCCTCCAGCACGTTGTAGACGAACAGGTGCCCGGTGGGCTCCTCGTCGGGGACCACCTCGAAGCGGGGCTCGGTCGGGTACTCGTCGGGGCTGCACGCCCCGACGAGGACCAGCGCCATGGCCGCCGCGATCCGTATGTATGTTCGATTGCGCATTGGTTTCATACTCCTCGTATTGATCGCTCAGGCCGTCAGTAGCCGGGGTTCTGCGTCAGGTTCGGGTTGGCGATCATCTCGGTCGCCGGGATCGGGTACAGCGCCCGGTGGTCACCGACCTCCTGCCCCTCTTCGACGCCGCCCTTCCACGCCCAGAGGCGCTCACCGCTCGTGAACACGCCGAACCGGACCAGGTCCGTCCGCCGGTGCGCCTCCCAGGCCAGCTCGCGCGCCCGCTCGTCGAGCAGGAAGTCGAGCGTCAGGTCGCCCGCGGCGATATTGCCGCTCTCGTCGCCGTACGCCCGCTCGCGGATCTCGTTGACGTACCCGAGGGCCGTGCTCTCGCAGTCGCCGCCGCCGTTCCGGAGGCAGGCCTCGGCGTACATCAGGTAGGCGTCGGCCAGCCGGAACATGGGGAAGTCCGTGTCGGAGTGGGTGCCGTGGGACCCGCTCACGCCCTGGGACGAAATGTTCCGGTATTTCGGGTAGGCGTACCCGTCCGTGAACTCGCCCAGCGCACCCACCTCCAGCCTCTGCCCCGACGTGTACAGAATGTCGGACCGGTCGTCGGGGCCGTTCGCGCCGCCCTCGAAGAGGGAGACGAACTCCGGCGTGACGCGCAGGCCGTACCACTTCTCCACGGTCCCGTACTCCGACTGGTCCATGTCGCCCCCGAGGGCCGCGGCCACGAGGAAGGTGGTGCCGCCCCAGGTCTGCGTGTTGGTCCCGTCGAAGGGGACGGCGAACACGAGCTCGGGAGAGGTGTGGTTGTCCGCCAGGAAGAGGTGGAGGTACTCGTCCTCCAGCTGGTACGGCCCCTCGGCCACGATGCCGGCCTCGGTCAGCGCGTCGCCGTAGCGCGCGCCCACGCCGTAGGCCTCGGCGTTGAGGTACAGCTTGGCCAGCACCATGGCCGCCGCGCCCTGGTCGGCCCGGCCGTACTCGCCCGCGCCCACCGCCGGCAGCTCGTCCCGGATGTCGAGCAGCTCGCTCTCGACGAACGCGAACACGTCGGCCCGGCTCGCCTGCTCCGGCGGCGTGGCGCCGATCGTGAAGTTCTCGTCCACCAGCGGGATGTCGCCGAACAGGTCCAGCGCGTGCCAGTACGAGAGGGCGCGCAGCCAGCGTGCCTCCGCCCGGTACTGCTGGATCTGGGCCCGCAGCTCCGGGGTCACGCCGCGCTCGTCCAGCCGCGCGTCCGCGGTCTCGCGGAGGAACTCGTTGGCCAGGGTGATCTGATAGAAGATCCGGTAGTACATGGCGGTGACGAACTGGTTCGACGACGCCCATTCCATCGTGACCAGCTCCGGCAGGCCGGCGTCGCCCCAGCCGATCACCGCCTCTTCCGTGGGCAGCTCCTGGAGCTGCCACAGCCCCCGGATGTACTGGCCGAAGCCTTCATCGATCCCTTCGATGTCGCTGCTCCCCGCCGGCCCCTGCTGCCCCGTCACGGCGAGCCCGGCGTACAGCTTGGCCAGGAACGCCCGGTAGGAGTCGGCG
>JBKGZE010000021.1:0-12019 GCA_046545735.1 Gemmatimonadota bacterium
CCCGTGCCCAGGATGGCGCACGTGAACTCGCGGCCGGGAAGGAACGTCTCCACCAGCGCCGGCTGGCCGTACTCGTCGAGCACGCGGTCGACCCGGGCCAGCACGTCGTCCGGGCTGTCACAGAGCGCCGACTCCGGGATCCCCTTGCTGGAGCCTTCGAACAGCGGCTTGACCATGGCCGGCACCGGCACGCGCAAGGCTTCCTGCCGCTCCCCGGGCTCGTGGACGACGACGCCCGTGGGCGCCGGGACCCCGGCCGCCAGCAGCACGTCCTTCGCCCGCCGCTTGTCCAGCGCGAGCCCCAGCGTCAGAGGGTCGCTGCCCGTGTAGGGGATGTCGTAGTACTCGCAGATCGCCGGGACGTGGGCCTCCCGGTTCGGGCCGTGCAGCCCCTCGGCGATGTTGAACACGATGTGGGGGCGGGTCTCCCGCAGGCGCTGCGGAAAGTTCTCGTCGGCCTCCAGCCGGACCACCTCACCCGCCACCGCCAGCGCGGCCTCGACGGCCGCGATCGTGGAAGGATCGTCCCACTCGGCGTACCGATCGCCGAGCGGACGCGGACTACCCGGAGGCTCTTCCTCCGTCTCCGGCTTCTCGTTGTAGGCGAACCCGATGCGCGGTGGCATGGTCGTGGATCGCACCCCCATGAAAAAAGCGCCCCCCTCGAAAGGGACGCGGTGGTTAGCCGTACCCGCCTATGGCCGGGGCAACCTCGCCCCGTCGATCTCAATGATAATCCTGTTCCGCGAAAAGAAAAGAGGCTCGTCCGCGAACCGGGCCGGCGCTCGCCCGCCGACCGGATTCGAGCACCGTGAACCCGCCGCGCCCACCGCCCGCCCACGGGAGTGGAAGCGCGGCGTCGCACGGCGGTCCGGCATTTGCCACGTGGAGTGCGGGAAAGCCCCTGTTTTCACCGGAACGGAGCCGTCGCGCCGCCCGCTATGCGTACTGACTACACGATCGGCGTCGAGGAGGAGTACCAGCTGGTCGACCCCGATACGGGCGCGTTGCGCAGTCGCGCCACCGATGTCCTCTCCATCGACTGGAGCGATGAGCTCCGGCCCGAGATGCACGAGAACACGGTGGAGATCGGCACGCCGGTGTGCACGGGGTTGGTCGAGCTACGGGAAGAGCTCGGCCGGCAGCGGTTCCAGACGGCGACGGCCGCGGCCGCCGAGGGGCTGGAGATCGTGGCCGCGGGACTGCACCCGTACAGTCGATGGGAGGGCCACGGGATCCACGACAAGGAGCGCTACGAGGCCATCGCGGAGCGCCACGACCGGGTCGCGCGCCAGGTCCAGATCTTCGGGATGCACATCCACGTGGGAATCCCCGAGCGCGTCGACCGGATCGCGCTCATGGGTCGGGTGAAGGCGTTCTCGCCCCACCTGGTCGCCCTCGCGGCCAGCTCCCCGTTCGTCGAAGGGGAGGACACCGGCTTCGCGTCCTATCGCTCCATCCTCTGGAGACTCTACCCCTACATGGGGATGCCGCCCCATTTCGAGAACCGGCGCGACTACGAGGACTTCGTCGAACTGCTCCTGCGCAGCGGCGCGATCCGCGATCGCGCCAGCCTCTACTGGAGCGTCCGGCCGCACGCGGTCTACCCCACGCTGGAGTTCCGGGCTTCGGACGTCTGCCCCCGTACCGACGACGCGGCGGTCCTGGCCGAGCTGACCCGCCTCGTGGTGGCCGGGGTCGCGGAATCGGGGCTCGAGATCCCCGGCGGCCGCCGGGGCTCCCTGGCCGAAGGGGCGTGGCAGGAGATCCTGACGGAAAACGAGTGGCTCACGGGCCGCTATGGCCTGGACGCCAACCTGACGGACCCGACCGAGCCGTCGGGGATCGTGGGCGTGCGGCCGGCCATCCGGTCGCTCCTCGACGGGCTCGCCCCGGTGGCCCGGGAGTTCGATGCGCTGCCCGTGCTCGGCCGCGTGGAGGAGCTCCTCGATCGCGGCAACGGCGCGGACCGTATGCGTCGCGTGTACCGGGAGCGGCAGTCGTGGGACGCCGTGGTCGCGTGGCTCGTGCGCGAGACGCGCCTCGGAACCGGCTTCGATCGCCGTCGTACCCAGCGCGCGGGCGATTGGTGACCGGCCGTTCCCGTCCCGCGCCGGGGCTGCTCGTATCCCGCGGACGGGTCGGGATTTGGAGGCCCCGGTCAAGGTTTGACGGTGTTGGCGCCCTCCCGTATCTTTCGGCGGCTTTGGACCAGAAGCCCGTTCCGGGAGGAGCGGGCCTGGAGTACCCCGGACGGAGGCGTAATGGCGCTCGCGGAGCGCGTTAGAGGGAAGACAGTCGCGCAGGTGCTGGACGCCCGCGTCGCGGAAGACCCGGAGCGAGTGTTCCTGATCTCCGGGAGCCAGCGCATGACCTACGGCCAGGTGAGCGACCAGGCCACCGCGCTGGCCGCGTCGCTCCGAGAGCTGGGGCTCGAAGCCGGGGACCGGATCGCCGTGGACCTCCCGAACTGGCCCGAGTTCGTCGTCTCCCTTTTCGCCGCGGCCAAGCTGGGCGCCGTGGTGGTCCCGCTCAACCCGCGCTACACGGTGCCGGAGCTGCGCTACATGCTGCGGCACAGCGAGGCGGCGGCGGTGGTGACGGCGGAGGAGTTCGCGGGGGTCGACTACCTGGAGCTGTTCGAACGCTTCCTGACATCGCTCCCCGAGCTCCAGTACCTGCTGACCGTGGGCGAGGCGGACCTCTGGTACGACGACCGGATCTACCAGTTCGAGGACCTGGTGTCGAGCGGCGAGAGCCGCACGCTGGACCGGATTCCGGTGAACGCGGAGGACACCTTCGCGATCCTGTACACCTCCGGCACCATGGGGAAGCCGAAGGGTGTGGCGCTGACGCACGCGAGCCTGCTGGAGACCGCGGCGGCTACGGCCGACGCCATCGCCCTCACCGCCGACGACGTGGTGTTCGGCGTCACCACCGTCTTCCACGTGTTCGGCCTGGGCCCCGGCATCCTGGGCACCCTCGCCGCCGGTGCGACGCTGATCCTGCAGGAGCAGTTCGACCCGGCGGAGGCGCTCTCGCTGATCGAGGAGCACCGGGCCACCGTGCACTACGGTGTGCCGACCGTCTTCATCACAGAGCTCCGGGAGCTCGAGGAGCGGGAGTACGACCTCTCCTCCCTGCGCACCGGGATCGTGGCCGGCGCGCCCGTAGGCGATGACCTGGTCCGCCGGATCCGGAAGGAGCTGTGTCCGGAGCTGTGCGTGGCCTACTCGCTCACCGAGACGGCATCCACGGCCTCCATGACGCGCCCGGATGACCCCGCGGAGAAGCAGGTCTTCACCGTGGGCAAGCCGCTCGCGGGTGTGGACCTCCGGATCTTCGATTTCGACGGCACGATCCTGCCCGAGGAAAGTTTGGGCGAGATCGGGGTACGAGGACCCGGAGTGATGAGTGGCTACTATCGCCAGCCGGGGGAGACGTCGCACGCGTTCGACGACGACGGCTTCTTCCAGACCGGCGACCTGGGCATGCTCGACGACGAGGGCTACCTCCATATCGTCGGGCGCCGCAAGGAGCTCATCATCCGCGGGGGGTTCAACGTATACCCCCGGGAAGTGGAGGACCGGCTGCACGCGCACCCGGCCGTGATGGATGTGGCCGTGGTGGGGCTGCCGCACGAGGTCCTCGGAGAAGTGGTGTGCGCGTGCGTCGTGCCCGTCGAAGGCGCGATCGTGACCGGCGAGGAGATCAAGGAATGGTGCCGGAGCACGCTGGCGGACTTCAAGGTCCCTGACCTGGTCCGCTTCTTCGACTCGTTCCCCCTGACGGGGAGCGGAAAGATCCGGCGGGTCGAGCTGGCGCGGATGTTGAGTGCCGAGGAATCGAGCCGCAGGCCGTAGTACCATGCAGGACCCGGCGGGATCGTCCCGCCGGCGGAGTGAAACGTGACGTGCGGCAGAGAGCCGCACGGGTCCCGAGACTCCTCAGGTGCCGGACGCGGTCGTCCGGACCCGGCTTTCGCGCGAAACCTTCGCCCGAACCCCGGCTCCCGGCGGCTGAACCCGGTCACGAGGGGCCTCGCGACAGGACAGGGAACCGAAGAACGCGAGGAACATGCAGAACTTCATCAACGCCCCTCACCGGGGTGCCAGTCCCGCCGTGCCTGGTCCCGCGACCAGCGCCGCCCCCAACGCCGCACTGCTCATCGACTTCGACAACGTCACGATGGGCATCCGCAGCGATCTGACCCGTCAGTTGAAGGAGCTCCTCAACAGCGACATCATCCGTGGGAAGGTGGCCGTGCAGCGCGCCTATGCCGACTGGCGCCGGTACGCGCAGTACATCGTGCCCCTCTCCGAGGCGTCGGTCGACCTCATTTTCGCCCCGGCCTACGGGAGCTCGAAGAAGAACGCCACGGATATCCGGCTCGCCATCGACGCCCTCGAGCTCGTGTTCACCCGGCCCGAGATCGGCGTCTACATCCTCCTGTCCGGCGATTCGGATTTCAGCAGCCTCGTCCTGAAGCTGAAGGAGTACGGCAAATACGTCATCGGCGTCGGGCTCCGCGAGTCGGCGTCGGACCTGCTGGTGCAGAACTGTGACGAGTACTTCAGCTACTCGTCGCTGACCGGGCTGACCAAGGCGGGCGAAGAGGACACGATCGGTGCCATCGACCCGTGGGACCTGGTCGAGCGGTCGGTCAACCGGATGGCGGAAGAGAACGACGTGATGCGTTCCGACCGCCTGAAGCAGGTCATGCTCGATCTCGACCCCAACTTCGACGAGGGCGAGATCGGCTACAGCAAGTTCAACAAGTTCCTGGCCGAGGCCGCGTCGCGCAGCAAGCTGGCGCTGAAGAAGCTGGGGAACGGCCAGTACGAGGTGCAGCCGATCGCCAGGGGTGAAGCGCCGCCGAAGCAGGAGGAGAAACGCCGTCCCCGCCGGGAGGAGCCGCGGCGCAAGCGGCCGGAGCCGCAGCCCCGCGCGGATCGGCCGGAGCCGAAGCGGGAGCCCCGGGCGGAGCGGCCGGAGAAGGAGCTCCAGCCCCAGCCGCGCGCGGAACAGGAGCCTCGCCGCGAGGCTCCGGCGCCCAGGCCCAAGCCCGAGCCGCAGCCGCGCGAGCGCCGGGCCGAGGATCTGAAGCACGGCTACGAGCTCCTCACCCGGGCCATTCGCGAGCTCATCGAGAAGCCGGGAGACGCGGCCCGCGACTCCGACATCAAGCGGAAGATGCTCGAGTTGGAGTCCGGTTGGGACGAGTCGGAGCTCGGCTTCACCAAGTTCAGCCGGTTCCTCCGCCAGGCCCATGACGCCGAGGTGGTCGACCTGCGACGGACCGCGGAGGGCTACTACGAGGCGCAGCTGCCTTCGGGTGTCGGCTCGTCCGGGCCCAAGCGGGAGCACCGTCCGACGGCCCAGGCACCGGCGCCGAAGCCGCGTGCCGAGGAGAAGCCGGCGGCGCGTGCCGAGGAGAAGCCGGCGGGGCGTGCCGAGGAGAAGCCGGCGGGGCGGGCCGAGGAGAAGCCGGCGGCGCGGGTCGAGGCGAAGGTCGAGGTGAAGCCGGAGCCGAAGGAAGAAGCGAAGGCGCCGGCCGAGGCGAAGGAAAAGGAAGAAGCGAAGGCGGCGGCCGAGGCGAAGGAGAAGGAAGGTGTTGCCAAGAAGGAAGTGAAGGCGAAGGAAGAGGAGAAGAAGCAGGACGAAGCCAGGGTCCGCAGCTATGGCCGTCGCGGAGGCCGGCGCGGTCGCGGACCGGAAGGGCCGCCGCCGCTGCTGCCGGGGCAGGCGGTTTGGGGCACCGGCGGAAAAGCCGGGGCCGGACCCGACGCGAAGGCGGAGCCGAAGCTGACGGCGGAGGAAGCCGCCACGCCGAAGCCGGAGGTCGAGAAAGGACCGGCACCGAAGGCGGATGCCGGGAAGCCGGACGCCGGGAAGGGAGCGGCTCCGAAGCCGGAGGTCGAGAAAGGACCGGCACCGAAGGCGGATGCCGGGAAGCCGGACGCCGGGAAGGGAGCGGCTCCGAAGCCCGAGGTCGAGAAGGCCCCGGCTCCGAAGCCCGAGGTCGAAAAGGTCCCGGCTCCGAAGCCCGAGGTCGAGAAGGTCCCCGCGCCCGAAGCGAAGGCGCCGGCCGCCGGGCCGGATGCGGAGGCGACGGGTGCACGGGAGGCGCCCGGTGTGCCGGAGTTCGATGCGGACGAGCTGGGGCTCCCCACGGAGGAGGGCGCCGTCATCCGCTACCTGTCGAACAGCTATCAGGGCGTGGGACAGAAGACCGCGGAGGCGCTGATCGAGGCGTTCGGCGCCGATCGTGTGTTCAACGGCCTGCACACCAACCCCGAGAAGGTGCGGGAGGTGCTGGGCAGCGGTCGCCGGACGGAGATCCTGCTGGAAGCGTGGGAGCGGGACTACCGCCGTCGCACTACCGCCGGCGCGGCCGACAAGAAGTAGCCTTGCGGCGGGTCGAGGAGGATGGGGGCGTTCCGCGCGAGCGGAGCGCCTCCTCCCCGCGCCGCGGCTCAGAACCGGGTCCGAGCATGCAGGTCCTTCCGCAATCCTTCTACGCCCGTCCCGCCCGGGATGTGGCCATCGACCTGCTGGGCAAGCTGGTGGTCTCCACCGTGGACGGGGTGCGCACGGTCGGCCGGATCGTGGAGACGGAGGCCTACACCGGGCCCGAGGATCCGGCGTCCCACGCCGCCGCCCGCATCGGACGGACCGCCAGGAACCAGGCCATGTTCGGGCCCCCCGGCTCCGCCTACGTGTACCTCTCGTACGGCATCCACTGGTGTCTCAACGCCGTGAGCGATCGGGCGGACCACCCGGGCGCCGTGCTGATCCGGGCCCTCGAGCCGGTGGACGGGCTGGCAGCCATGCGCGCGCGGCGCGGCACCCGCGATCGCGACCTGGCCCGCGGCCCCGGCCGCCTCGCCCAGGCGCTGGGGATCACCGGCTCCCTCAACGGTCACACGCTGGACCGGCACCCGCTGGCCTTCCACGCGGCGCCCGGCGTACCGGCCGACCGGATCGAGGCCACCCCCCGCATCGGGATCTCCCGGGCGGCCGACTGGCCGCTCCGCTTCACGCTCAGGGGGAGCCGGTTCCTTTCGCGCAGACGCCCGCCGGCGGCGGGAGCCGGGCCGTGGGGCTGGCACGCCGTCTGCAACCATCGACCGTGGAACATGATGGCACGTGAATGCCCCTGTGGAACCCGAGGAGTACCCAATGGCGACGGTCCCTGGACCCGATCCTGACAAGCCCACACCGATCCCCGGCGCGCCGGCCAAGGAGCCGGAGCGGGAGGAGCCGGAGCGGTTCGAGCCGGCCCCGCGCCGCGAAGAGCCGGATTTCGACCGACCCGAGAAGTGGACCCCCGAGAAGGAGGACGAAGAGGTCGGCACCCCGACGCCGATCTGAGGACCGGCAACCCTCATCGGGTCCGGGGCGGGGGCGTGACGCGCGAAACGGCGTCGATCCCCAACCCCGAAGAGGCGGCGCTCCGGCGTCGCCTTTTCTCGTACAAGGCGTTGGCCTACATTGGCGTCGGACCCACTCACCGAGGGAAGGAGCGAGCTGTGAAAACGGCGATATGCGTAAAGCGGGTGCCTGACACGGAGGCCCGCGTCAAGGCGAGCGGTGAATCGGTGGACACGGGCGGCGCGAAGTACATCGTCAGCCCGTACGACGAGTTCGCCGCGGAGGCGGCCCTGCGGCTGAAGGACGCCGGGGACGGCGAGGTGGTGGCGGTGTCGCTCGGGGACAGCGCGGTCGGTGAGCAGCTCAGAAGCGTGCTGGCCATGGGAGCCGACCGGGCGATCCGCCTGGACGGCGAGGCCCCGGCGGACGGGCTCGAGGTGGCCCGTGCCCTGGCCGGCGCGCTGCGGGACGAGGCGTTCGACCTGATCCTCTTCGGCTCCAAGGCGGCCGACGACGATCAGCAGCAGGTCGGGCCCATGGTCGCCGAGCTGATGGGGCTGCCGTGCGTCACGGTGGTCGCCGAGCTGGAGGTGGAGGACGGCAAGGTCGTCTGCCACCGCGAGGTCGAGGGCGGGACGGAGATCGTCGAGGCCGAGCTGCCGGCCGTGGTGACCATCACCAAGGGACCCTACGAGCCCCGCTACCCGTCCCTCAAGGGGATCATGGCGGCCAAGAAGAAGCCGATGGAGGAGAAGCCGGTGGAAGTGCGGGGGTCCAGGATCCGGATACGCGGCTATCGCGATCCGGAGCCGCGGGCGGAAGGGAAGATCGTAGGCGAGGGTCCGGACGCCGTGCCGGAGCTGGTTCGCCTGCTGCGTGACGAAGCCAAGGTCCTCTAGGAGGCGAGCATGGCGAACGTACTGGCGATAGTGGAACAGCGGGACGGCGCCCTGAAAGCCGTCTCCAACGAGGTGGTAACGGCGGCCCGGACCGTAGCCGACGCGATCGGCGGCCAGGTCGACGCCCTGGTCGTCGGTGGGCCCGGCGCCAGCGAAACGGTCGGCTCCCTCGGGCGCTTCGGCGCCGACCGGATCGTGGCCGCCGAGCACGACGCCCTGGCGGGATACACTCCCGAGGGGTTCACCGCCGCCATCCTGGAGCAGGCGAACAAGGGCGACTACTACGCGATCCTCTTCCCGGCGACTTCCGCCGGACGGGACGTGGCTCCCCGGGTGGCCGCGAAGCTCGATGTGCCGCTGGCCACCGAGATCACCAGCCTCGAGATGGATGGCGACGAGATGGTGATCACTCGACCCCTCTACTCGGGGAAGGTCTTCGCCGAGCTCACCCTCGACGCCGCCCCCCGGATCGTGAGCATGCGGGGGAACGTGTTCCGCCCGCAGGAGAATCCGCGGGATGCGACGGTGGAGACGGTCACGCCCCAGGTTGATCCCGGCACCTGGAAGACCAGGATCCGTGAGGTCAAGGCCGCCGGCGGCGACCGCCCAGACGTAGCCGAGGCCGCCACGATCGTGGCCGCCGGCCGCGGCCTCAAGGGACCCGAGAACTGGCAGCTCATCGAATCCCTCGCCGACGCCCTCGGCGATGGGGTGGGGCTCGGCGCCTCCCGCGCCGTCGTCGACGCCGGCTGGCGGCCCCACGGCGAGCAGGTGGGGCAGACCGGGAAGATCGTCGCCCCCCAGCTTTACTTCGCCATCGGGATCAGCGGCGCCATCCAGCACCTGGCCGGCATGCGCACCGCCGGTACCATCGTGGCCATCAACAAGGATCCCGACGCCCCCATCTTCAAGGTCGCCGACTACGGCATCGTAGGGGACGCGTTCGAAGTGGTACCCGCGCTGACCGACGCAATCCGCAAGGCGCGCGGCTGACGCCGCAGCCCGACGGCTCACCGGGGGGCGGCAGCGGCCCGGGCCGTCCCCTGGCGGGGGGTGGCCCGTACACCGCCATCCGTAAACGGCGGGACGCGGGCTTCGCCCGCGTCCCGCCTACATCGCCCGGTACTTCGGGCCGGCCCCGCCTTCCCTCGCCGTCCAGCGGGGGCCGAGGACGTCGGTGGCCTTGCAGTCGATGCAGTTGGGCGCGTTGATCACGAGGTTGCCGTCGTCGTCCTGCTCGTAGACGCCGGCGGGGCACATGTGGACATAGAGCTTCGCCACCTCGGGGGGCACGTCCTCGGCGGGGACCAGGTGGCTCGGGATGTCGTCGCGGGTCTGGTTCCCGGACTTGAAGACGGCGTCCACCTTGCTGAACGTGAGCTCGCCGTCGGGGGTGAACTCGCCGGCGCCCGACCCGCCGGGCCCGGTCCCGTCCACCTCCTTCGGCGCGGCTGCGTCGGGCTCCATGTCGATCTTCCCGCCGGGGAATCGTCCGGCGGTGACCGTCATGAGGGCGGCCTTGAACCCACCGCGATAGAAGCCGCTGGTGAAGGCGGGCCGCATGTTCCGGGTCTTCCGGAGGTCGGAGACGATGAAGCTCTCGTTGACGAGGGTGTCGTAGCGGGCGAGGGCGGCGGCGGAGGCGTCGTCGTTCTTGAGGGCCTCGTAGATGGCGCGCGCGGCGAAGATCCCGGACTGTACGGCGTAGTGGATGCCCTTCAGCGATGGCACGTCGACGAAGCCGGCGGCGTCACCGAGGATCACCACGCCGTTTCCGCTTCGGCGACCGGGGAGCGCGTGGTACCCGCCTTCGGGGATGGTCTTGGCGCCCCACTCCAGCATCTCGCCGCCCTCCAGGTACTCGCGGAACAGGGGGTGGGTCTTCATGCGCTGGAAGAGGACGTGGGGGTCGAGCGTGGTGTCGTGGTAGTCCAGCCCGACCACGAGCCCGACGGCGGCCCTGTTCGGCTCCAGCGGGTACATGAAGCTGCCGCCGAACGCGTCGTTCGGGAGCGGCCAGCCCATGGTGTGGATGACCGCGTCCAGCGGCTTCTTCGTCTCCCAGACCTCCTTCACGCCCAGGGCGAAGATCTGGGGGTTCTGCGACACGACGCCCTGCCACTCCAGGTACGCCTGGCTCAGCGGCCCCCGGGTGCCCTCCGCCAGCACGGTCACCCGGCCCAGCACGTCCGTGGGCGGCATGCCGCCCGCCCCCATGTTCCCGTCCCGGTCGAGCCCGGTGGCGACGGTGCGCACGCCCACCACGCGGTCGTCGTCGAGGAGCAGGGAGTCGACGGAGAAGCCGGCGAAGACGTTCACGCCCGCCGCTTCCGCCTGCTCGCTCATCCACCGCACGATCTCCGAGATGGAGGCGATCCGGTTACCGTGGTTCCGCATGGGCGGGGGCGTGGGGATCCGGATCGCCCGGCTCTCGCGCAGCACGTAGACCCGCTCGTTCTCCACCGGACCGCGGAAGGGGAAGTCGTGGTCGGACAGGTCGGGGAAGAGGGTGCGGAACGGCCCCGGGTTCACCACAGCGCCCGAGAGGTTGTGCTCGCCGGGTGACTCGGCCTTCTCCAGGACCGCGATCTCGAGGTCGTCCATCTCGTCGTCCGCCGCCACGAGGTTCGCGAGCTGGATGGCGCAGGCGAGGCCGGCGGGGCCGCCGCCCACGATGGCCACGTCCATGGGCACCGCCTCCTCGTCGGGCGCCTCGTTCAGGAGGAGACGGTCCTGGGGCAGCGGCGGCTGGTGCTGGATCGGGACGATGGTCTCGGGCATGGGAGTCGTCGGTTCGGGTTCCGTCGTGGATCTCGGCTTGTCGAGTGCGGGGGCACGCCGGGGGGCGGGCGCCTGCGGTATCTTCGGGTGCCGCGCCCCGCTTATCAAGTCTCACTCTGTGCGGAACGTGGCGGCCGCGTGGTCCGGCGCCCCGAGCGCCAGGGCGAGCCCGCGGTCGCCGGCTTCGGCCTCGCGTCGGCCTTCGGGGACGATGAAGAGGGCGTCCGCCCGCGTCATGGAGGTGAGGATGCCCGAGCCCTGCGGCCCGGTGGGACGCGCGAGGGGCAGCGGGTCGCCGGGCTCGAGGACCACGCGCTGGAAATGGGTCTTGTCGGGCTTCGACCCGATCCGTTCGCTCGCTTCGACCGGGAATACGGCGTTGTGGACCTCGCTGCGGCCGAGCATGAGCCGGAGCGCGGGGCGGACCAGGACCATGAAGGTGACGAGCGCCGAGACCGGGTTGCCCGGCAGTCCCCAGACCGGGAGCCCGGGGCGCCCGGGGCGGGGGAGTGTGCCGAGGGACGCGGGGCTGCCGGGTCGCATGCGAACTCGCCAGAAATCGAGGTCGAAGCCCAGCTCGTCCAGCACGTCCTTCACCCGGTCGTGCTCGCCCGTGGCCGCGCCCGCGGTGGTGACCAGCGCGTCGGCGTCCAGGCCGCGTTCCAGCTTCGCCCGGATGTCGGCGGGGTCGTCCCTCGCGATCCCGAGGAGTCGAGGCGTGCACCCCATCGCCGCGATGGCGCCCAGGAGCGAGTAGCTGTTCGAGTTCACGATCTTCCGGCCCGCGCGGACCTCGTCGTACCGGTCCAGGTCCACCAGCTCGTCGCCGTTGCTCAGGAGAGCGACGACGGGGCGCCGCACCACCCGCGGCCGGGCCGCGCCCACGGTGGCCAGCACGCCCATGGCGGCGGGGCCGATGACGGTGCCGACCGCCAGCGCCGTCTCGCCCGCCCGCAGGTCCTCGC
>JBKGZE010000022.1:0-12015 GCA_046545735.1 Gemmatimonadota bacterium
CGGGGAATATGCGCGGCAACCCCGCACGCGACGGGATCGAGGGAAGCGCGTGCAGCCGGGCCGCGGATCATGCGCGGCAACCCCGCACGCGGATGCGGCCCATGGTCACGGTGCAGCCGGATCGGGCGCGCCGACGCCGGATCGGGGGCCTTCGGGCCGCCTACCGACTGACGGCCGGCGGCGGATCGCCCAGGTAGCCCACGGCTTCTTCGCGGTCGCCGTTCATGAGGACCCGGAGCACGCGTCCCTCGGCCACTTCCGGCACGTTTATCACCCGGATGACAAAGGCGAGGTGTGCGAACTCCGGGGCGAGCTCGACCAGGTGGCTGGGAGCGTTGAGGAGGAAGTCCTCGTTGAAGACGGTGCCCTCGTCGTCGGGATAGAGGGGAAGGTACCGGATCTCCGCCTCCACCAGGTCCTGGAAGAAGTGGGTCCCGAACGAGAGGTCGGGCACGTAGCTGCCCTTCTGCCGGGCGACCTCGGCGAGGATCGCGGCGTTGTTGATGTCGGCGTAGGTGACGCTGACGCCCAGGTGGATGTCGCCGCGGCTCCCCCAGCGGCCGGGCCCCATGAGCATGAACTTGCGGCGGGGCAGCACCTTGTTGAGCCGACCCACGGCCCGACCGACGTCCAGCAGGAGCTTCCGCTCGCCGAGCTCGGCGTAGCGGGCGGGGTCCACGTAGACCAGGTGGGTCAGATCCGCCGAGCCGTTGGAGACGTAGCGGTGGGCGGAGAAGACGACGCGGTCCCGGGGGAGGTCTCGCGGAATGACCGGCGCGGCCGAAGCGGGCCCGAAGTTCTGGGGCCTGCACTGGAGCAGGTAGAAGCTCTCGCCGTCCGACGCGAACTCCACGTCCACGGGTCCGAGGCGGGCGCTCAGCACCTCCAGGAGCGTGGCCACCTGCTCGACCAGGCGGGAGTCACCGGCCAGACCCTCGAAGGTGACGATCGGGTCCGCGTTCTCCCAGTCGATGGCCACGCCCCGGGGCCGCCGGGTGCGGCCGTCCTCGAGGAGCGAGACGATCTGCTTCACCAGCGGCAGCTCGTTCCCGCACTCCCGGAGCAGCCGGACCACGGGAACCGTCTCGAAGGCGTTGGTTTCCAGGTTCATCAGGTCCACGTTGCGAGGCGCGTAGCGGACCATCTCCTCGGTGGTGGCGTTCACCCGGAGCCCCGGCTGGCCGGGGGCGAGGAGGACCGAGTAGTCGTCGCTCAGGCGGTCCACGGCCCGGGTCCCGAGTCCGGGGACCAGCCGCACCAGCCCGTCCTCCCGGCGGATCCGCGGGGACCACCGGAACTCGTTCGTGCTCAGCGCCACGCCGGAGAACGACGGCAGGTAGTAGCGGCCCACGCGGCTGCCCACCACCTCCTGGATCATGATGCCCATCTCCTCGTGGACGTCCAGGAGGTTGCGCTCCGTGCGATACTCGATGGGGTCCGGCCCGAAGATCGACGCGTAGACCTCGGCCACCGCATCCAGGAGCGCCTGCAGCCGCTCCTGCTTCGTACCCTGGTTCGCCAGGAAGAGGCTCTTGTACTTCCCGCTGAACGCGGATCCGCTCCGGTCCTCCAGCAGGCTCGAGCTCCGCACGATGAGAGGCACCTCGCCGAAATCGTCGAGGAGCACGCTCATCCCCTTGCGCAGCTCCGGCGGGAACTCCGCGCTCTTGAAGACCTGCACCACGTGGGGATACTGCTGCCGGATCTGCTCGATCTCGAGGTACTTCTGGTCGTAGATGTCGTCCAGGTTGTTGTACCGCACGAAGGCCAGCACGGCGTCCGACGCCACATACCAGGTGCGGGGGACCCGGATGTTCTCGAGCACGTCGCTGTACTCGGGCGAGTTCTCCACGATCCGCTGGGCCAGGAACAACCCGGCGCTCTTCCCGCCGAGCCGGCCGTGGCTGCGGGGCGGCGAGAGCAGGCGTCGGGAGAGGTCGAAGAAGTCGTGGAGGCTGGCCACGCTCTTCGCCGAGTTGATGAAGGTGATCTGGTCGGTGAAGAAGCGGCGCAGGAGCGCCACCCGGAGCATGGTCTGGACCGAGTGGGGCAGCTCCGACTCGTCGACGCCCAGGGCGGCGAAACGCTCGAGCCCTTCCACGATCTCGCTCAGCGACGAGCCCTGGTCCTCGAGCGACTGCGTCAGGAAGCTGACCTTGTCCTGGCTGATCCACATGTGGATCAGGCTCAGGATCTCGTGGTCCGGCAGGTGGTCCCCGGCGATCCGGAAGACCTCGCCCGTCTCCGTCCGGACCTCCCGCGCTGCGACGCGTCCCAGCGGGACGTTCTCGTCGCCGGGCGCGGCCTCCGCGGAGCGCACGGTCTGCGGGACCAGGTTCTCCGCCTCCTCGATCCCCTTCCAGCGGAGATGGTTCAGCATCTTGCGCGTGATCCACTGGAGCAGCGGCGGGTCGGTGCGGCGCAGGAACTCCAGGATGACCCGCGACTTCCCCTCGCCCGGCGACTTCGACCCGAGAGCGCTGCGCCCGGGCATGTCCCGCTGCAGGATGAACGAGGAGAGCCGGTCGGCCACGCTGTTCAGCAGCTGCCGCTCCTCCTTGAGGAAGGGGCCCTCGTCCTGGGCCGGTCGAGGCTCGGTGTAGAACACGCTCAGCTCGCCCACCTGCTGCCCGTCCACGTGGAGCGGCGCCCGCTGCGACCAGTCGGTCTCGCGGAATCCTGCGGGACGGTAGACGCGGCCCCGGACCTCCAGCGTCGGCTGCATCACTTCCGGGTACTGCCAGCCCGATGGGAGCGTGTCCAGCACCCGGCGGTAGACCTCCTCCGGCGGCGCTGCCCGGGTCAGGATCTCGTCCACCCGGTAGAGGCAGCTGAGCTCCTTCGCCCGCTCGCGCAGCGCGCCCAGGACGTCGCCGCCCCCCTTCGACCCGCCGTTTCGCTTGCCCTTCTGCCTGGCTTCCCCGTCAACCACTCGTCAATCCTCCTTCGACCTGAGGATCACGCCCCGGCCGGTCCGGCCATCCATGCGCACGTCCAGCGTGGGTGTCCGCACCCACCGCAGCCATTCCGTCTCCTGAACCGTCTCCTGCCGCTCCAGCCAGGCCCAGTCGATCGCCGGGCCCCGGTCCTGGCGAACGGTGAAGTACAGCACCCCGGTGCTGGAGAGATTGTGGAAGAAATGCGACCCCTGGCTCGGCTCCACGTCCATCTCCGGGAGCGTGGCTTCCACCACCGCCCGGGCGCCCGAGACATCGCCCCAGCCGACCGGGATCCCGAGCCACGGGTCCGAGCTCCCCCAACGCCCGAACCCCACCAGAAGGTACGACGACCGGCGCTCCACCAGCCGCGCGTTCAGCGCCCGCACCTCCGCGGCGATCGCCCGGGTGTGCCGCGCCTCGAACGCGGCCGGCTTCACGTAGACTACGTCGCGGATCCCGGACTCCACGCCGTTGCCCATGCCCCGATCCGTCGCCAGCAGGACCGCCGGTCCCGTCAGCGACTCCGGGGGCAGCTCCACGACGGACGTCGGCGTTCGCATCGGTCGGACCTGCACGAACCCCGCCCGGGCCGGGTCCGGAGCGGAGACGGGCAGCGTCATCGCCATCTCGATCTCCACGGCCGTCCCCACCGCGTCCCGCCCCACCTCCAGCAGCGCCTTCATCAGGTCGTTCAGCGGCCACTCCCGCAGCTGGAGGAGGGGTGCGAAATCCACGACCCGCGGCCCGTCGGTCCCCGTCCCCGGCCGGACCCGGTCCGCCTCGCCGTCATAGGTGGAGGCGAGGTGGCGGAGCGTGCCGTCGTACTCGGCCGCCGACAGGTCCGCCTCCAACAGGTACTCCGTCGGGGCCGTAGGATCATACGCCGATGGGCGCCCCATGTTCACCGCCCAGAACCGGGACTGGGTCTCCGCCAGCATCTGCCGGGTCGACGCGAACGGGCGCGGCGCCTTCGGCCGCTTCGGCGAGTACGACCAGCAAAGGCCGCCATCGACGATGGTCTTCCCGAGCCCCAGCGCGAGGCTGACCACACCGTCCTCCCGGCTCGCCTTGCCGATCGGGTAGTAGCTGTAGGAGCGGCCCACGCCCGACAGGTGGGGGTAGAACCGATCGCCGAACCGCTGGCCCACCACCTCCTGGATCATGACGGCCATCTTCTCGTCGGACTCGGCGATCCCCGCCGCCTTCCGGTACATCCGGGCCGACTGGAAGTAGGTGGACGCGTAGACCAGCTTGATCGCCTCCACCAGCCGGAGAAAGCGGGTCGCCGCCTCCGGCTTGTTGTTCGGGATCATCTTGGTCTCGTAGACCCCGGCGAACGGCCGCTCGAGGGCGTCCTCGAGCATGCTCGAGGAGCGGACAGCCAGCGGCTGCCGGATCTCCTCCGCCAGCGCGCGCAGGTCCCCGAGGACCTCGAGCGGGAGGTCGCCCTGCTGGAAGGCATGGGCGATCCGCTCGTCGGGGCGGGAGGTGTCCAGGTCGTGGAGCTCGTTCCGCTGCATGAACGCATCGAACACGTCCGTGCCCAGAACCACGACCCGGGGGATCCCCACACGGATCCCGTCGATCCGGCCGCCCAGCTGCTCATGAACGGCCGCCCGGACCCGGACCAGCCCCTCGGCCTTGCCGCCGAGGCTGCCGCCCCCGATCCGGGCGAACACCTCATCGGATTGGAAGAAGTGACGGTCGAATTCCGGGACCGTCCCCATCCACTACACCCAGCCGCGGTCCCTGCAGGCCTGGGCCACCCGGTCGACTGCGATGACGTACGCCGCGTCGCGCGCGAACATGTTCTGCTTCTTGGCAACGTCGCTCACCGCGATGAACGCCGCCGTCATCTTCAGATCCAGCTTGCCCAGGACCTCGTCCCGCTCCCAGAAGTAGTTCATGTTGCTCTGAACCTGCTCGAAATAGCTGGCGGTCACGCCGCCCGCGTTCGCCAGCAGGTCCGGGATCACGAACACACCCCGCTCGTGCAGGACCCGGTCCGCTTCCGGACTCGTGGGACCGTTGGCCCCCTCCGCGATGATCTTCACCTGCGGTGAGATCGTCTCCACGTTGTCCGCGTTGATCTGGTTCTCCAGCGCGGCCGGGATCAGGATGTCCACGTCCTGCTCGAGCCAGGCGCCGCCGTCCAGCCGTTCGTAGCCCAGCTCCGCGGCCTTCTCCTTGTCGATCCCGCCGAACCGGTCGGTTACCGTGAGCAGCTCGTCCAGGTCGATCCCGTCCTTCTTCCGGAACGCGTAGCTGACCTGGTCCGCCTGGTCCCACGACGACACACAGGTGACCGTGCCGCCCAGCTGCGTGTACAGACGGATCGCGTACTGGGCCACGTTCCCGAAGCCCTGCACCGACGCCCGCGTGTCCTCCGCCCGCACCCCGAGCTCCTTCAACGCCTCGCGGATCGTGAACACCACCCCGTAGCCGGTCGCTTCCTTCCGGCCGAGCGAGCCGCCCATCCCCACCGGCTTGCCCGTGATGAAGCCCGGCAGCCGCTCGCCGCGGATCGCCTCGAACTCGTCGAGCATCCACAACATGTGTTGCGGCGTAGTCATCACATCCGGGGCCGGTACGTCCCGCACGGGGCCCACGTCACGGGCGATCTGTCGGACCCAGCCCCGTGAGATCTGCTCCTGCTCCCGCTGGCTCAGGTCGTGGGGGTCGCAGATCACGCCACCCTTCCCTCCACCCAGCGGAATGTCCACCACGGCCGTCTTCCACGTCATCCACATGGCCAGCGCGCGCACCGTGTCCAGGCTCTCATGCGGATGGAACCGGATCCCGCCCTTGCTCGGCCCACGCGCGTCGTTGTGCTGCACGCGGAAGCCGCGGAACACGCGCACTCCGCCATCGTCCATCCGGACCGGTATCGCGAACGAATACTCCCGGATGGGAGTGCGGAGCAGCTCCCGCGTCCCTTCCTCCAGCTCGAGCAGGTCCGCGATCCGATCGAACTGCACCTGTGCCATCTCGAACGAGTTGTAGGCCCGCTGTTTCTTCTTCATATTTCGATGCCGACGTCAGCTCTCTGCAAGTATCAACACACCTTCCCCACCCCACCCGAGCACAACATAGTCGAGCGCCCCCGAGTGCGCACCGCCTGTTGTGATTATCGTCCCACACCCGCCCGAGCTGAAGGGGTCGCGGCCCGGTTCGCCAGTCCGCCGAAGCCGGGATGCACCGCCGCCCCGCCCGGAGCGATCCGGACGGGGCGGCGAGCGCGACCTGCGCCGGCGGTCAGTTGAAGATGAGGAGGAGTTCGGTGATCTCGAACAGCACGTCGAGGGTGTCCCACAGCTCATCCAGGCCGGCGAGCTGCTGCTGGGTGAGCGGATCCCCCTCCGCGTCCGTGAACATCGGATCAGAGAACGTGCCGCCCACCAGGACCACCACCTCGCCCTGGTGGCGGAGAACGCCGTCCAGCGACTGCGTCTGGGCGTCCGTGGTCAGGTCGAACTCGACCACCTCCGAGCCGTCGGTGACCATGGCGGTCAGCTCCACGGTCCCGGCATCCGAATCCGGATCGCCCGTGAGGGTGGAGGAGAAGGCGGCCGCCACGTCGGTCCCCTCCAGGCCGACGGCGTAGTCCTGCTCCAGGATCAGGACCGACTCGGTGATCTCCAGGTCGTTGGACAGGTCGAAGTTGACCTGGGCCGTACCGTCCGAGATGTAGCCCTCGGCGGAGAGGTCGGCCGTGAACACCGACTGTGTGACGGTGAACGAGCTCTGGACGATGTAGTCGGCCAGGGTCACGGGCTCGCCATCGGCCGGCGTGGAGACCACCACCACCGAGAGGCGGTCGGCCTCGTCCGTGCTCAGGTCGCGCAGGTCGATGTAGCCCAGCGGCTCGAGCGGCTCCACCGGGTCGCGGGTGACCGGGTCGACCGCGTAATAGATGATGCGGACGCCGTCCTCCGGCGCACCCTCCTCATCGCCGGGGACGTAGTGGTCCGCGTCCGTGCTCCAGACGAAGGTCGTGCCGTAGTACTGGGAGGGGATGTAGTCCGTCGCGACCTCACCACCCGGCCGGGCCGGGTCGAGGGCGAACGGGTGGCCGGGCCCGGCGGCCGCGAACGCCGGGGTCCCGATGATATCGGAGGCCGCGCTCATGGCGGCGAACGCCGGAATCATGGCCTCGCCGGCCTCGGCCATGTCCTCCATGGCCGCCGCCATCTCCGCGGGCTCGAACTCGAGATCCGGTCCGGTGACGTCCTCATCGTCGCCACACGCGACGACGAAGAGACCGACCAGCACCGCCAACAGCCCTGCTCGCAGCTTCCTGCTCGCGTACATGAGGATTCTCCTGGAACCGGTGGTACACGCCCGGAATCAGGAGCGCAGCACACGGCGTGCCCGCACGGGCGGAGCCCGGACCCGGCCGGGATCGGCCGGGCGCGGACTCCCGCGGCGCCCTCAGCCCCGCGGCCGCTCCCTCTGGAGCGGGACGATGTCCGCACTCCAGTGGTCGTCGCCCAGGAGGTGCCGGACGAAGTACTCCGCGCGCAGCCAGAACCAGTAGTCGCTCATGTTGCCGTAGCCGTGGCGCTGGCCCGGGAAGACGAAGTAGTCGAACCGCTTGTTGGCCCGGATCAGTGCCTCCACCATCCGGAGCGTATTGGCGTGGTGGACGTTGTTGTCGATGTCGCCCGTGGTGAGCAGGAGGCGGCCCTTCAGATTCCTTGCCAGCTCCGGGTTCGTGTCGATGGCGTACTCGAAGCTCACGTTGCCCGAGTCGTCGACCACCTCCTTCACGCCGTGGTGGGTTTCCGACCACCAGCGGTTGTAGACGTCGTTGGTGTGGTTCCCGGAGCTGGAGACGGCCACGTCGAAGAAGTCCGGGTAGACCAGCATGGCCGCGGTGGACATGAATCCGCCGCCGCTGTGCCCGTAGATCCCGACCCGGTCGATGTCGATGAACGGATGCCGATCCGCCAACTGCTCGGCCGCGGCCTTCTTGTCCGCCAGGCCGTAGTCCCGGAGGTTGCCGTACCCGTAGTTGTGGTACCACTTGCTCCGGGCCGGGTGCCCGCCGCGGTTCCCGACCGTGATCACCACGAACCCGAACTGAGCGAGCGCCGTCTCGTAGCGGTTGGTCGAGAACGATTTCGACACCGCTTCCGTCTGCGGACCCGGGTAGACGTACTGGATGATCGGGTACTTCTTCTCGGGGTCGAAGTCGAACGGCTTGTACATGACGCCGTACAGGTCGGTCACCCCGTCGGCCGCCTTCACCGTGAACGGCTCCGGCATCTGCCACCCGGCAGCCTCGAAGCGCGAGAAGTCCGCGGTCTCCAGCTCCAGGACCTCTCGACCACGGCTGTCCCTCAGCACCGCCGCGGGCACCGTGTTCACCCGGGAGAAGTTGTCCACGAACCAGCGGGCGGACTCGTTCATCGACGCCCGGTGGTCGAACGTGCCGGGCGTCAGCAGGGCCAGCCCCGACCCGTCCGGCCGCACCCGGTACAGGTTCGCGTAGTACGGGTCCTCGCCTGCTTCGCGGCCGGTGGCCTCGAAGTAGATCCAGCCGCCATCCGCGTCCACGGACTCGATCCCCCGGACGCTGAACGGCCCTTCCGTCAGCCGGTTCTTGAGCTGGCCATCCGCGCTGTAGCGGTACAGGTGGGCCCAGCCATCCCGCTCGCTCCACCACAGGATGTCGCCGTTGGGCAGCCGCTCGGGCGTCCGGGTCTCCATGTACGTGTTCATCTCGTCGCCGAACAGGACCCGCGCCTCGCCCGTCCCGGCATCCGCCACCATGACGTCCGCCTTGTGACGGTCCCGGCTCACGCGCACGTAGTGCAGCTCGTCCGAGCCGTCGCCGAGCCAGAGGCTGCGCCGTGGCTCATCCGAGTCGGGATAGCGGAACTGGCGCGCCGTCGCGACGCTCACGCCCTGGTCCTTCCACGGCTCCGGCTCCGTGACCTTCACACCCTCACGGCTCGCGACGTCGAAGATCCAGATCTCCTGCTGCGTCACGTGCTCCTCGCCCGGCATGTCGTACCGGTACGTCTCCAGCTCCGGCCGCTTCTTGCCCACCGAGTGGATGACCCACAGGTCCTCGACCTTCCGCTGGTCCGACCGCACCAGCGCGAACCGCCGCGAGTCCTGCGACCAGGCGATCGACGCCGGCTTCCGCTTGTCCGCGTTCTTCGCCCGCTCCTTGTCCGTGTCGCCCCGCTCCGAACGCCCGTAGCTATAGTGCTCCTCGCCGTCCTCCGTGATCCGGATCTCCTCCACCTCCACGTCCTCTTCCGCCTCCTCCGCTTCCTTCCCGCTCTTCCCCCGACGCGCGTCCAGGATCTTCGCGTAGTCCTCGCCACTCATCAGGTGCAGCTGGTGGTTCCGCACGAACGCCACCGTCTGCCCATCCGGCGACACGCTCGCCCACCCGGGGTGCGTGTCCGGCTCCTCGTACTCCGCCAGCTCCCGGAGCGTACGGGTGTCCACGTCGTACTCGAAGTAGTGTACCTTCTTCTTCGGCCGCTCCTTCTTCTTCGACCGCTCCTCCTCCTCCTGCTCCTCCCCCAGCTCCTCCCCGAGGGCCTCGGCGTCCGCGTCCTCATCCTGCGACGACTCCACCTCGAACCGGAGCGTGCGCCCGTCCAGGAACCGGATCTTCCGGATCGGCAGGTTCTGCGCGTCATACGGGTCGCCCGTGATACGGGTCAGCTCCGCGGCGATCCGGTGATTGTCGAAGATCTGCCGCTTCTCGCCCCGCGTCGGGTCCACCACCCAGTAGAACGTGCCGTCGGACGTCTCCCACGAGTACCAGAAGCGGTCGCTCCCCTCGATCCACCGGGGCTGCACCATGGTGCTGTAGACCAGGTCATCGACACGGTACGGCGCCCACCGCGCCGCCTGCGTGTAGTTCGCCGACCCGGCCCCCCCCACGATGGCGGGATCGTTCCCGATCGGCGCGCCCACCGCCGGGCTCTGGGCAAGGCCGTCGCCGGTGCCGATCAGCACAAGCACAAAGGCCAGCGCCACCCCGGCGCAGGCCGTCCACCCCGAACGTCGGGCAGCTCGCATGTCATCTCTCCAGTTGGTTCGAACGCAATCCCCGTTAGTAGACGCGTACCTCACTCCGGCCGTTGCGCACATGACCCCTTGCGTCAGCGGGCCGCCCGGCTTTTCCTTCGTCCGTGCTCATCTACTCCCGGTCACCAGAACCCGGACGGCCCACAATCTCAGAGCTCACCCCGAAACAGCGCGCGCACCTGCGATCGCTCGCTCACCACCTCAAGCCCATACTCCACGTAGGCGGCGACGGGGTGACCGCGGCCGTCGTCGAGAGCGTCCGCGAAGCCTTCAACACCCGCGAGCTCCTCAAGGTCAAGGTCCACGAGTCCGCCCCGGTCGACGTCGACCAGGCGGCACGGGAGATCGCCCGAGCCCTCGACGCAGCCGTCGCCCAGACCATCGGCCGCACCATGGTCCTCTACCGCCCATTCCCGGAGGACCCGGAGATCCGCCTCCCCGACTGACGCGCGCGCTCCGGAGTCCGGCTCGCCTCCACCCCGGCCTCAGCGACCCACCGCGCTCGGCCCGTCCGCACGTCGGCACGCCCCCCGTTGGAACATCCTGGCGGTCCCGTGTACAACTGTTCGGCAATACAGTAAACCAACGGAGGAGACATGGCAGACAAGGTGATGGAGCTGGAGCAGGCGACCTTCGGGACGGAGGTCGAGGACAAGGACGGGCTGGTGGTGGTGGATTTCTGGGCGCCGTGGTGCGCGCCGTGCCGGATGGTGGCGCCGATCATCGAGTCGCTGGCGGAGGACTACGACGGCCGTGTGCGGTTCGCGAAGGTGAACGTGGACGAGGTGCCGGCGGTGGCGTCGCGGTACGGGATCCGTTCGATCCCGACGATCGGGATCTTCCGGAACGGGGAAGCGATCAACGGCGTGGTCGGGGCGGTTCCGAAGCAGGTTCTCGTGCAGGCGATCGAGGAGGGTCTGAGCGCCGCCTGAGGTGGTGGGGGGTGCCGCGGGTGGCGGAAAGCCGAGGCCCCCGCGACCGGGAACGGTCACGGGGGCACCGCGGATCCTCTTGTGGAGGCCGTTGTGCCGGGGCGAGTGTCAGCCCGGGGGCTCGTAGCTGTGCTCCTTCTGCACGGTGTCGTCGGCGCGGTGAATGACCAGGCGGCTGGGGGCGGTGTTCCCGGCCATCTCCCGGCCGGCCTTCACGGCTTGTCGCTTGTTGGGATGGCTGCTGGCCGGCTCGTGGGCTTTTTCGTTCACGACGACCCAGCCGTCCTCCCGTGGACGGACGTGATAGACGGTTGGTTTGCGACCCTTCATGGCGGCCGCGGCGATGCCGACGGCGGTAGCTGCGGCTGCGGCCCCCGCGGCGGCGCCGATGACCTTCTTCCTGTCCATGGCGCGGCTCCTCCTGTATGCGTGTGTCAATTGGCTCGTTACGACCGATATCGGGGTACAAGCCCCGTGCCAGGCTGGCGTCCGGGTCCGGCCATCCGCCGCGGGGCGCGTGCTCCGGGGCGGGTAGCGCGGAGTCGGACGTTCCCGCTATCGTCCGATCCGAACGGCGCCCGCTCCCGTGGCGGGCGCCGCGCCGTTTTTCACCTGATCCGAGATCCATGCGGAAGATCACACTGTTCAACGCTCTCACGCTGCCCCTGGCGGTCGGGCTCCTTCTCGCGGCCTGCGGCGACGCGCAGGCGGGCGCCGGCGGGGAGCGGGCGTCCGCCGGCGAGGTCCGGGCGTCCGCGGACGCGGTCCCGGCGTCCGCCGACACCGTGGCGCCGGCCGAGGTCCGGCTGGGCTACAGCATCGGCGAGTCGGAGGCGCCGGTGGCGGTGGTCGAGTTCAGCGATTTCGGCTGTCCGTACTGCGCCCGCTTCGCCCGGAGCACGCTCCCGGTGCTGAAGCAGGAGTACATCGACACCGGTCGGATGCGCTGGCGCTACATCCCCGTGGTGTTCGGGTTCGCCGGCGGCGAGCTGATGGGCGCGGCGGCCGAGTGTGCCGCGGACCAGGGCGGGGGCGAGGCCTTCTGGGCGGCCCACGACGTCCTGTACCGCCACCAGACGGCCCTGCGG
>JBKGZE010000023.1:0-11894 GCA_046545735.1 Gemmatimonadota bacterium
ACCCGCACCTGCTGCCGGCGATGATCGGCATCGCCGGGTCGAGCAGCACGGCGAGCTGCCGGATGATCCGGCTCTTCGCCTGGCCGCGGAGCCCGAGGAGGATGAAGTTCTGGCGCGCCAGGATCGCGTTCACAATCCCGGGGACCACCGTGTCCTCGTACCCGAGGACGCCGGGGAACAGGGTCTGGTCGGACTCCAGCTTCTTCAGCAGGTTCTCCCGCATCTCGGCTTTCACCGTGCGGGTGCGGTAGCCGGACTCCTTCAGGGCGCGGAGCGTGTCGGGGCGGGCAGGGGGCATGGGATCCGGTTCGAGGGTTCGGGTTCGAGAATGGGTCGGGGGCCGGCGTCGGGAAGCACCGTCGGCGGCGACCCCGGGTCCCGATCCCCAGGCGATCAATCGTCCACGACCACTCCCACGCCGCCCTCGGTGCGAACGAGCCGAGGCAGGATCCGACGGATCCGGCGGCCCCGGAAGCCCGAGAGCGCTGCCTCTACGGTGTCCCGGCCGCGCAGCGATTCGAGCGTCCGGATCGTCGGGAAGACCATGGGCATCCGTCCCGCCCGGTGCTCCCGGAGCGCCGCGGCCGGTGTCAGCCACCGGGCCTCCAGCATCTCCCGCGGATCCGGCGTGACCCGCCGGCCTTCCGGCAGCGGCACCGCGAAGAACAGCGTGTCGTACCGATACGGCTCCACCACGGGCGTGACCCAGTGTCCGACGGGCACCATCGCCCGGGCGTCGAGCAGGAGATCCAGCTCGTCGAGCACGTCCAGCAGCCCGCGCTCGTCCTTCATCAGCGACCGGCGGACGGCCGCCACACGGCCGTCGGAGGCGCTGTCCGGGATCCACGCCCCGTCACGGCGGGCAAGGAACACGCCGGTCTCCTCGGCGAGCTCCCGTAGCGCGGCGGCCCAGAACGCGGGATCGACGCCCGGGTCGGGGGCGGGCCCGACGGGCCATCGGATCCGCTCGTGTAGCGCGACGGCGCTGTCGCCCGGGTCTACGCGGCCGCCGGGGAAGACCCAGGCGCCGGGGACGAATCGGCTCTGGTGGTTCCGGCGCATGAGGAGGACCTCCAGCGGGCCCTGTCCTTCGCCGGCCGGGCCATCGCGCAGGAGCACGGTAGTGGCCGCGGGCAGGGCGGGGGCGGGGCGCGACGGCGGCTCGTCCACCTTCTCCGCGAAGCCCGCAGCGAGGTGCCGGTCCGGGATCTCGAACATCACGCCTCCGGGTCGCCGAGGTGGGTGACGTCGCGCCCGCCGGTGCCCGGGTCGGCATCCCCTCGAGGGCCCGCGCCGCTCGCGGGGCCCGGCCCCGGCCCCGGCCAGCCGCCGGGGGGAACCGATCCCTGCCCCGGCCAGCCGCTGCCGGGGCCGAACGGCCGGCGGTGGTAGTGGGCTTCGAAGCGCTCGCGCGCCACCTCCTGCATGCGCGCCATCAGGTGCTGCCGGTAGCTGGAGCGGGCCGCGAACCGGACGAACCAGCCGATGAAGACCAGCCAGAGCCCGCCCAGGAAGTCACCCGTCAGCATCTGCCAGACGCCGTACCCCATGAGGAGGATGGCCATGCCGACGCCGACGCGGGACGCCCAGCGGGTGGCCCGGGTCACGTCGCCCGTGCCCTTCCAGATGGCCGAGCGCAGTACCCGCCCGCCGTCCATGGGGAAGCCCGGCAGCAGGTTGAAGATGCCGAGCACCAGATTGAGGATGCCGGTGTAGATGGCGCTCCCCACCACGGCCACGCTCCAGCCCGCGTCGGCGCCCAGCCACCAGAGCGCCAGGAAGAGGGCGGCCAGGAGGAAGCTGGCGAGGGGCCCGGCGATGGCGATCAGGAACTCCTCGCCCGGGCTGCGGCTGTCCATGCTGGTCTGTGCCATCCCGCCGAACAGGAAGAAGGTGATGCGGTGGACGGGAATGCCGCGGGCCATGGCCACGACCGAGTGCGCGAGCTCGTGGACGAGGAGGGAGAGAAAGAAGAGGAGCGTGATGGCAGCGGCCATGGCGAGGCGCGCGCCGCCCACGACCTCGGGGAAGTCCGCCGGGAGCGCGGCGGTGCTGAGGCTCCACATCACGAGCCCGGCGATGATCAGCCAGGACGAGTGCACGTGAACCTCGATCCCGAGTATCCGTCCCATCCTGAAGCCTGTCATCCGCCTCCCTGGTCCGCCCTCCGGGGTCGCATGGGCATGGTATCGGCCCCCTGAACGTAGATCGACGGCCGCTGCGCTACCACCGCGCCCGGCCCTGCCCCGCTTCTTGCGTACCCCGGACGGGAAGAACCGCACCACCGCGCCCGTCCGCTGTGAGGCGCCCGTCCGCCGTGCGCGCCCGTTCGCGAGAGCCCGGCCGCCCGGCCGGGCGCGACTGCGCGGGCTAGCGCCGGAGCGAGACGTCCCGCCGCAGCCAGGCGGTGACCGGCAGCGGGGCCGCCCCGGTCCCGGGGAGCGTGAGGGTGCCCGTCAGCTCGCCCTCCTCGAAGCGGGTGAAGAGCACGTCGCTCGCCTCGTCCCAGAGGAGCCGCCCCCAGCTCTCGCCGGTCAGCCGCTGCTCCACGTCCACGCCGCCCGAGACGCCGGTCACCTCCACGTCGTGCGACGCGCTGGTCCGGATCCGCAGCAGCCGCCGGCCCTCGACGATCGTGTCGCCGAGGAGGACGGAGGTGATGACGCTGGTCGATCGCGTCACGGTGCCGCCGGACTCCTCGCGGGTCGTGACGGTGTCCACCCACCGGGCGCCTTCGCGCACCGGGCGCCCGGGTAGCTGGACGAACAGCGACCGCACCAGGCCCTCGGGACCGGTGACCTCGGCGAGGGTGGCGCCGAGGGCCGGCGTGTCCACCACCACCAGGTCCCCCCGGGCGCCCAGGCGCACGACCACGGGCCCGTCCACATCGGCCTCGTCCGCCCGGACGGCGCCCTGCGCCGGCGTCTCGAAGGCGACGTCCAGGCGCGGGAACCGGACCTCGACGCGGTAGCCGGGCGGCTCGTCGCGGAACTCGAGCTCGGCGGTCCCCACGCTCGTGGTCAGCACCTCCATCCGGCCGACCCCGCTCTCGATGCTGAACGCCGTCGAGTCACTGAAGCTGTAGGTGGCCGGGTTCGGGTCCGGCACCTCGTAGCCGAGCCCCGCGGGCGCGGGCCCGGGCGGACCGGCGCAGGCGGCCAGCAGCAGGGCCCCGCCCAGGAGGGCGAGGCCGCGCTGGGACCGACGGGGTCGGCGATGTTCTGAGTCGTGGTTCATGCAGACGCTCGTGGCAAGGCTCGAGCCCCCAAGCTACGGCGTCGGTCTACCGCCTGCGAATCCGGATGCTGCCGGAGCCGGTGTCGACCTCGATGGCGCCGCGGCCGTCGCCGATCGTGCCCAGCAGCTCGTCACGGGCGCGCCGCGTCACCATGACCGGGAAATCGACGTCGATGGTCCCGCTCCCCGTCTCCAGCTGGACCGTGGCCCCGATCCCCTCCGGCAGACGGACCGTCACGCCGCCGGAGCCGGTGTCCACGAGCAGGTGGTCGATCTCGCCGGTCAGGTCGGCGTCGACGGAGCCGCTGCCGGTGTCCAGCCGCACGTCCCGGGCGCTGGAGCGACGGATCTCGATGCCGCCGGAGCCGGTGTCGATCTCGATCCGGTCCGCCGAGACCGCGTCGGCCGCCACGCTCCCGGAGCCGGTGTCCACGCCCAGCTGATCAGCCGTCACGTTGGCCACCCGAACGCTCCCGGACCCCGTGTCCACGTCCAGGTCGCCCTCCATGCCGAGCACCTCGACGGAGCCGGAGCCCGTGTCCACGTTCAGGTAGCCGCTCATGCCCCGGGCCTCCACACCGCCCGCACCCGCGTCCAGCCGCACCCGGCCGTTCACGTTCTCCGCAGTGATCCGGCCCACGGCCAGGTAGATGGAGATCCGCTGGCCCTCGGGCACGCCGACGCGCAGGTCGGCCCACGCCTCCAGCCCGCCGCCGCGGGTCTCGATCCGGACCCGGTCGCCCCGGCTACGCCAGCTGTCGCGATCGCCGCCCCAGGTCCCGTCCGGCCGGACCCGGATGGTGGTGCTCCCGCGCCCCGAAGCCTCCCGGTACGCGATCCGGTCGGCCGGGTAGATCACCCGGAGCGCCGGACGGCCGTCGACCTCCCCGATCCGCACGTCCAGCTCGTCGCCGTCCGACCCGCCCCGCGCCACGTCCACCGTCACCTCGCCCCCCCGGGCCGCCGTCACCATGATCTCGCCGGCCAGGTTGTAGACGGCGACGTCGTCGCCGCCCACCGTGTACCGCTCCTGGGCCATCGCCGGCTCCGTCACCAGCACCGCGGTCAGCGCCAGCGCCGCCTGCAGCATGGGCCTGCTCATGTTCTCTCCTCGATTCGATTGCGTGCTCCTGTGCGACTGCCGGTGGGTTGGACAGGCGCGGAGCCCCCTTGGTTGGAACGGGCTGGATCGCCGCGTGGCCGACGTCGGAACCGAGGCGTAGAAAAGGGCCCGCGACCGATCGGCCGCGGGCCCCATGGTGGTTCAGGTCGAGGAGCGGCCTACCAGGTAACCGTGACCTCGTTGGAGCAGGTGGTGGTGCCCGCCTCGCAGACCTTGTAGACGGCCGAGCCGCCGCCCTTCTGGCCGGTGCTGTCGGTATAGGCGCCGTCGTTGGCCGTGGTCGCGACGACAGCGCCGTCGCGGTACACGTCCACGTTGGTCGACGTGGCTCCGCTCCACGTCAGGTCGGCGTGCTGTACGCCCCGGACCTTGTAGGCGTAGACCGAGAGCGTGATGCCCGTGCTGGGCGCCGTCACGGTCACGTCCTGGCTGGCGGAGTCCGTGGCTCCGTCATCGTCGGTGACGGTAAGCGTCACCGTGTAGGTGCCGCCCGAGGCGTACGTGTGCGTCGGGTTCTGGTCGGCGGACGTGGCGCCGTCGCCGAAGTCCCAGGCCCAGGAGTCGATGGTGCCATCGGTGTCGGAGCTCTGGTCCGTGAAGTCGGCTGTCAGGTCGCTCGTGGTGAACGTGAACGACGCCGTGGGCGGCGAGTTGGTGGTGGACGAGCTTACGGTCACGCTCTGCGACTCGTTGTCCGTCGCGCCGTCGTCATCGGTCACGGTAAGCGTCACCGTGTAGGTGCCGCCCGCGCCGTACGTGTGCGACGGGTTCTGCGCCGTGGACGTGGCGCCGTCGCCGAAGTCCCAGGCCCAGGAGTCGATGGTGCCATCGGAGTCGGAGCTCTGGTCCGTGAAGTCCACGGTCAGGTCGCTCGCCGAGTACGTGAAGTCGGCCGAGGGCGGGCTGTTGACCGTGCCGTCCGATACGCTCACATCCTGCGCGTCGGAGCCGGTGGCGCCGTCGTTGTCCGTCACGGTGAGGGTCACCGTGTAGGTGCCTCCCGCCGCGTACGTGTGGCTCACGGTCGAACCGGAGCCGTCGTTCCCGTCGCCGAAGTCCCAGTCGTAGCTGGCGATGGAGCCGTCGCTGTCGCTCGAGCCGGTGCCGTCGAACGTGCAGGAGAGGTCCGTGCACGAGTAGGTGAACGACGCCGTGGGTGGCGAGTTCGTGTCGCCGCCGCTCGCCGCGCTGACCGCCGCGGCCACATTGATCCGGCCCGCGCCGGAGTACTGGTCCCAGCCGCTGGCGCCCAGGTCATCGGCGGTGCTCTTCATGTTGCTGAGCTTGGCATCGTCGTCGGTCACGCCGAGGACGTGGAGCAGCGCGCCGAGGCCGGTGGCCTGCGGGGTCGCCATGGAGGTGCCGGCCATGAACATGTAGCTGGTCGGGCTGTCGTAGTAGCTGGAGAGGATGTAGCTGTAGCCGTCCGGGTCCTCGTCGTCTCCGCCCGGCGCGGAGATATCGATCTCGGGGCCGTAGTTCGAGTAGCTGGCCCGGTTGTCCCCCCAGTCGGTGGCGCCCACCGCCACGCACTCGGGGAACGCGGCGGGATAGGAGACGGGGCCGTTGTCGTTCCCGGTGGCGCAGAACGGCAGGACGTTGTTCGCCCGGGCGTACTGGAGCGCGCTCTGCTCCGTGTCCGAGCCGCTTCCGCCGCCGAGGCTAAGGTTCAGGACGTGTGCGCCGTTGTCCACGGCCCAGACGATGCCATCGGCGATGGCCGACAGGGGGCAGCCGTACGAGGAGAACGGCCCCCGGTTCGACGGGCCGCAGACCTTCGCGATCACGAACTGCACATTGCCGGTGTAGGCCACGCCGGCCACGCCGACACCGTTGTCGGTGGCGGCCGCCGCGATCCCGGCCACGTGGGTGCCGTGGCCGTTGTCGTCGGCGGCATTGGAGTCGCCGGCGAAGAAGTCGTACTGGGCGGCGATCCGGCCGGTCAGCTCCTCGTGATCCGCCCGGATCCCGGTGTCCATGATCCCGATCCGGGCCGAGCCGTTCGAGCTCGGCAGGGACTCCACCGCCTCGCGCCAGTCCATGTCGGCGTCGGCCTTGCCGGTGGACGTCACGACGTTGCCCTGGCCGTCGTAGATGTTGCCGTCGTTGTCCAGGTCCCACTTGTAGCCGATGTGCGGGTCGTTCACCGGCATGACGGCCGGATCGCCGAACGTCCGAAGGTAGTCCGGCTCGGCGAACTCGACGTTCGGGTTCCGGGCCAGTGCTTCGGCGAGGGCCAGCTCGCGGCCGGCGGGGACGTTGAGGACGCGGATGCCGAGCACCAGGTCCCGCTCGATCTTGGCGCCCACGGACGAGGCGATGGCGGCGCCGTTCGCGCCGGGGGTGAAGCGTGCCAGGACGCGGCCCTCGACGAACGGGTCGGCGGCCTGGCGGGCGAGCGCCGGCGCGTCCGGCGCGAACGTTGCGCCGTCCGGCGCCACGGGCTGCTCGGCGCAGGACGCCAGGCCGATCACGGTGAGCAGCGTCACCAGGGCGACCGGCACGAGCCGGTGCCGTGTGGGGGGAACCCCGGTCATGGATACCTCCTTGGCAGGATACGGATGAATGGGGGGTTGTTCGCGCGAGCGGCGCAGGGCCGCCGGGCGCGGCCCGTCTTCGGGCAGGTACCGCATGGTAAACGGCTGTAGCCCGAAGCGAAAGGATTTTGTGGACAGGCGAGCGGCAGCGCCCTTGACCCCGGCCGGGCCGGCCCGCACCATCTCAGCCGTCGCGCTGCCCCCCGGGCCGCGGCGCGGGCGCGTGATCGAGAACCGACAACACAGGCGGAGTCACGATGCGAGTAGTGGAGTGCGTACCGAACTTCTCGGAAGGGCGCGACCGTTCGATCATCGACGCCATCGCGGAGAGCATCCGGTCGGTGCCGGGGGCCAAGCTTCTGGACGTGGACCCGGGGGCGTCGACGAACCGCACGGTCATGACCATCGCCGGTGAGCCGGACGCGGTGCTGGAAGCGGCCTTCCAGGGGGCGAAGACGGCGTACGAGCGCATCGACATGCGGGAGCACGAGGGCGAGCACCCGCGGCTGGGCGCCGTGGACGTGGTCCCCTTCGTCCCGGTCTCCGAGGTGACCATGGACGACTGCGTGGAGCTCTCCCGGCGCTTCGGCCAGCGCGTGGGCACCGAGCTGGGCGTCCCGGTCTACCTCTACGAGGAGGCGCAGGAGAAGGAGCACCGGAAGGCCATGGCCCAGATCCGGAAGGGCGAGTACGAGGGGCTGGCCGACCGGATCACGGAGCCCGAGTGGGAGCCCGACTTCGGCCCGGCCGAGTTCGTCCCGCGCTCCGGCGCCACGGTCACGGGCGCGCGGTTCTTCCTGATCGCGTACAACGTGAACGTGCTGGGCACGAAGAACCAGGCGCACCGGCTGGCGCTGAACGTTCGCGAGCAGGGGCGGACCGTGAAGGGCCCGGACGGCGAGCCCGTGCAGCAGCCCGGGTACTTCGAGGAGGTCAAGGGGATCGGCTGGGAGCTCGAGGAGTTCGGCATCGCCCAGGTCTCCATGAACCTGGACAACTACCGGGTCAGCCCGATCCACGCGGTCTTCGACGCCATCGCCCGCGACGCCGCCGAGCTGAACGTGGGCGTGGCCGGGAGCGAGATCGTGGGGCTCGTCCCGCTGGAGGCCATCCTCATGGCGGCCGAGCACTACATGGAGAAGGAGAACCTCTTCATCCTCGACGAGCGGCAGAAGGTCCGGCTCGCCATCGACCGCCTCGGCCTCTCCTCCATCCACCCGTTCGACCCGGACGAGAAGATCATCGAGTACATGCTCGAGGAGGAGGAGGACGGCCCGCTCATTCAGAAGAGCGTGCGCGGCTTCGTGGAGGCCGTGGGCGCCCGCAGCTCGGCCCCCGGCGGCGGCTCCGTGGCCGCGCTCATGGGCGCCATGGGTGCCGGCCTCGGCGCCATGGTGGGCTGGCTCACCTACGGCCGGCGGAAGTACGAGCACCTGGACGCCGCCATGCGCGAGCACCTGCCGCCGCTGGTGGAGATCCAGGAGGAGCTGCTGAAAGCCGTGGACGCCGACACCGACGCCTTCGCCGACTACATGGACGCGCTCCGGATGCCGAAAGAGACCGAGGCGCAGAACGAGAAGCGCCGCACCGCCATGCAGGAGGGCCTGAAGCAGGCCACGCTGGTCCCCTACCATACCATGGAGCTCGCCGACCGCGCATGGGACCCCCTCCTCGAGATCGGCCGCGTGGGACAGTACTCCTCACGGTCCGACGCCGAGGTGGGCGGGAAGGCGCTCGAAGCCTGCCTCTACGGCGCCTACCGCAACGTCGTTATCAACCTCGGCGACATCACGGACGAGGCGTTCAGAACGGAGCTGGAAGAGAAGGCGCGGACGCTGCTGGAACGCGGGGAGTCGAAGCTCGCCGAGCTGCAGCGCATCATCCGGGAGCGCACCGGCGACGTATAGCCCCGCCCCCCCCGAACCCCCGCGTCAGCGGGGTCGGCGGCCGCAGGCCCGCCGATCGAACCCCCGCGTCAGCGGGGTCGAGGGCGGCGCGAGCCGCCCGAGATCGAACGCCGGCGCCAAGCCGGCTCGTCGGCCGCGTTCAGCGGCCGACGATCGACCAGCGAGCGCCGACAGGCGCGAGCGCCCCCCCTACTCCAGCTCCCGCTTGTGCTGGATGATCTTCCCCACCAGGCCGTACTCGACCGCCTCCTCGGCGCCGAGCCAGAAATTGCGGTGGGTGTCGTCGACGATCTTCTCCAGCGGCTGCCCCGTCTGCTCGGCGAAGACCCGGTTCAGCCGCCCCCGCATCTTCAGGATCTCCTTGGCCTCGATCTCCACGTCGGCCGCGGTGCCCCGTGCGCCGCCCGCCGGCTGGTGCAGGAGGAAGCGGGTGTTGGGGAGCGAGTAGCGCCGCTCCCTGGGGACGGCCACGTAGATCAGGGCGCCGGCGCTGGCCACCCACCCGGTGCCGACCATGCGGACCGGCGACTGGACGTAGCGGACCATGTCGTGGATGGTGTCGCCCGACTCGACGTGCCCGCCCTGGGAGTTGATGAACACCGTGATCGGCTCATCGGACTCGGCGTCCAGCGCCAGCAGCTGCCCCATCACCTCCGAGGCCAGCTTCTGGTTGACCTCGCCGCTGATGATCAGCGTGCGGGCCTCGAAGAGCCGGTTCCGGATGCTGCTGGTCCAGCGGCTCGCCGTGGGGCGCGGCCCCTCCTCCCGCTCCTCTTCGTCCGGCTCCACGTTCGGCTCCCCCGGCTGCGTGGGGCGGGGCATCCCCAGAAGCTCCTCGTATCCCTGGTTCTCTATCCTCATCCGTGTCCTCACGTAGTAGAATTCAAGCTCGGGGCACCAGCCGACAGCCCGGTCTGCGACGATCGTGCCGGGGGCCACCTCGCCGGGTTGTTCGAGCCTCGCCGTCACTCGAGCATCGGGATCCGGACCCCGCGGGTCCGGGCGGTCTCGATCGCCTCTTCGTAGCCGGCGTCCACGTGCCGGGCCACGCCGATCCCCGGGTCGTTGGTCAGGACCCGCTCCAGCCGCTCCCGCATCTGCGGCGTGCCATCGGCCACGATGACCTGCCCCGCGTGCAGCGCGTTGCCGATCCCCACGCCGCCGCCGTGATGGAAGCTGACCCAGCTGGCCCCGCTCGCGGTGTTCAGCAGCGCGTTCAGGATCGGCCAGTCGGCCACCGCGTCCGTCCCGTCCTTCATCGCTTCCGTCTCCCGGTACGGGCTGGCCACCGAGCCGGTGTCCAGGTGGTCGCGGCCGATGACGATGGGCGCGCTGATCTCGCCGCTCGCCACCAGGTCGTTCAGCGCGCAGCCGAACCTGGCCCGCTCGCCGTAGCCCAGCCAGCAGATCCGGCTGGGCAGCCCCTGGAAGTGGACCTTCTGGCGGGCCTGCTCGATCCAGCGCCTCAGGTGCTGGTCCTCGGGGAAGAGCTCGAGGACCAGGTCATCGGTGCGGGCGATGTCCTTCGGGTCGCCGCTCAGCGCCGCCCAGCGGAACGGGCCCTTCCCCTCGCAGAAGAGGGGCCGCACGTACGCCGGCACGAAGCCGGGGAAGGCGAAGGCGTCCTCGTAGCCCGCGTCCTGCGCCTGGCCGCGGAGGTTGTTCCCGTAGTCGAAGGTGATGGCGCCGCGTCGCATGAGCTCGACCATGGCCTCGCAGTGGGTGCGCATGCTGGCCATGGAGCGGCGGATGTACTCGTCGGGGTCACTCCCGCGCAGCGCGTCGGCCGCCTCGAGGGAGAGCCCCGCCGGGATGTAGCCGTTCAGCTCGTCGTGGGCGCTGGTCTGGTCCGTGAGAACGTCCGGGACGACACCCCGCTCCACGATGTCCGGCAGCACCTCGGCGCAGTTTCCCACCAGCCCCACGCTCAGCGCCTCGCCGTTGCTCGCCGCGGTGGTGACCCACTCCAGCGCTTCATCCAGGTCCTCGGTCATGCGGTCACAGTAGCCGGTGTCCAGGCGTCGCTGGATCCGCTGCGGGTCGACCTCCACCACCAGGATCGAGCCCTCGCTCATCGTGGCCGCCAGCGGCTGGGCGCCGCCCATCCCGCCCATCCCGCCGGTCAGCACCCACTTCCCCTTCAGCGACGCGCCCTCGCCGTACTCCTGGCGCGCCAGTGCGCCGAAGGTCTCGTACGTGCCCTGCAGGATCCCCTGCGTGCCGATGTAGATCCACGACCCGGCCGTCATCTGGCCGAACATGATCAGCCCCTGCCGCTCCAGCTCCCGGAAATGCTCCCAGGTGGCCCAGCGGCCCACCAGGTTGCTGTTCGCGATCAGGACGCGGGGCGCGTGCTCGTGGGTGCGGAACACGCCCACCGGCTTCCCGGACTGGACCAGCAGCGTTTCGTCGTTCTCGAGCTCCCGGAGCGTGGCGACTATGGCGTCGAACGCTTCCCACGACCGGGCCGCCCGCCCGGTGCCGCCGTACACCACCAGGTCCTGCGGGCGCTCGGCCACCTCAGGGTCCAGGTTGTTCATGAGCATCCGGAGCGCCGCCTCCTGCTGCCAGCTCTTGCAGGAGATCTCGCTCCCGCGGGGCGCGCGGATCGTCTTCCGGGCGGGAGAGGGCGTGGCGTTCATGGCACTCTGTGTGTGGTCGGGAAACGGCTCGCCGGGAGCTTCCGGGTCCCCGGCCGATCAGATCTCGTGCAGAATGGGCCGGCGCACCGCCCGTTGGCAAGGCGAGCGGCGGCGGCGTGGTTGGAGTGCCTTGCGCCCGGAAACGCCGTTCCGTACGCTCACGAGGCGGCCCGACCTGCCGGCGAGGACCAGGTCGAGGGCCAGGTTCCCGAAGGCCATGGGCACGATGGAGTCGAGGGCGTCGGGATCGCCGCTGCGGACCAGGTAGCCGAGCCGCTGGTTCACCACGTTGATCCGGACTGCGCGCGTGGCGTCGTTCACCTCGTCCGTGAGCTCGTCCCGGAGGTGGCCTGGCACCGCGGCCCGGGGCAGGTTGCTCGGGCGCGTGCGCGAGGTGTGCAGGAAGGTCCCGCCCGTCCGCCCGGCACGGTTGACGATGGTCTCGCTC
>JBKGZE010000024.1:0-11840 GCA_046545735.1 Gemmatimonadota bacterium
GGCCCCACCACCGCCACCGCGCCCCGGGCCTCGAGCTCCGCCACCGCTTCCCCGGTCCGCTCCCCGCCACCGTCATCCGCGATCACGAGCTCGATCCGACGCCCCTGCGCGCGCTCCGCCTCCGCCACCGCCAGCTCCCCGCCCTCCAGCACCCAGTCGGCGTACCGCACCAGGACCCGGGGGCCGCTCCGCGGCAGGACCGCGCCCACCACCACGGGCGCGTCCGCCGGCGTCTCCAGCGCGTCCTCGGCGAGCTCGGCCAGGGCCCGCGCTTCCGCGGCCGCCTCCGAGCTCGAGGGCCGCGCCTCCGCGTACGCCAGCGCCAGCGACCGCGCCTCCGCGTACCGACCCAGCGCGAACGCCGCCCGCGCCCCCACCCACCGCGCCGGCCCCGCCGCCGCCGTGCCCGCGTGGTCGGCGAGAACGCGCTCGGCCAGCTCCATGGACTCCTCCAGCTCCGCCGCCTCGTACGCCCGCTCCGCGCGCGCCACGAGCTCCGACGCGAGCGCCGCCGCCTCCTCAGGATCCCCCGCCTCCGGCTCGCCCGATACCGGCCCCGCACCCGGCTCGTCCGCCGGACCCGGAGCCGGCCCCTCGGGCGGCGTCTCACCCACCGTGCACGCCACCATGAGGACCAGCGCAAATACACCCATCCACTTCCTCGCGTCGCTCAAGCCTTGCCTCGCTCCCGGTTCTGCACTCACCGTCCGATGGTGTCGGGGCAAACTACCCCTCCCGACCCTACGAAAAAAGGGAGGCGGACCGTTGCCGATCCGCCTCCCCCATGGCCGCACCGGCCTCCGTCTTACACGTCTTCCTCCTCGACCGCCTCGCCTTCCGGCGCCTCGCTGGCCTCGGCCTCCGGCTCGCTTTCGTCCGCCTCGGCTCCCGGCCCCTGGTCCGCCGCGACCTCCGGCGCTGCCATTTCGGCCGGCTCGGGCGCCGCCGTCTCGGCCGCCTCGACGGCTTCACCTTCCGCCGCCTCGGGCTCGGGCGCCTCCGTGCCGCCCTCGGGCGGATAGACCTCCGTAGCGGCCAGGACGATCCGCCGGTTCACCGCATCCGACTCGAGGACCCGGAGCTCCGCCGTCTGGCCCTCGGAGACGTCCTCGGCCGGATCCCGCACGTCATCCGGGAACTGGCTCATGGGGACGAAGCCCTCCACGTCGCCGCCGAGGTCCATGACCACGCCATCGTCGAGGATGCGGGCCACCGTGCCCGTGGTTTCCACGCCGGGCGAGTACTGCTCCACCAGGTGGTACCACGGGTCGTCCTGCATCTGCTTGAGCCCGAGCGAGATCCGCTTGTTCTCCGCGTCCACGCCCAGGACCATCACCTCCACCTCCTCGCCCTTGCGCAGGACCTCGGAGGGGTGCTGGATCCGCTTCGTCCAGCTCATGTCGCTGATGTGGATCAGCCCGTCGATGCCCGGCTCGATCTCCACGAACGCGCCGAACGAGGTCAGGTTCCGGACCGTGCCCTTCACCTTCGTCCCCGTGGGGTACTTCACCGGCAGCGCCAGCCACGGGTCCTCCTCGATCTGCTTCAGCCCGAGCGAGATCTTCTCCTCGTCGCGGTCCACCTTCAGGACCACGGCCTCGATCTCGTCGCCGATGCTGACGATCTGCGACGGGTGCTTGATGTTGCGGGTCCAGCTCATCTCGCTGACGTGGACCAGCCCCTCGACGCCCTTCTCCAGCTCCACGAACGCGCCGTAATTGGTGATGGAAACCACGCGGCCCAGGATGCGCGAGCCGACCGGGTACTTGTCCGCCACGTCCTTCCACGGGTAGGGCAGCAGCTGCTTCAACCCGAGCGAGATCCGCTCCCGGTCCCAGTCGATGTCGAGGACCTTCACGTCGATGCTGTCCCCGATGTCCACGATCTCCGACGGGTGGCCCACACGGCCCCAGCTCATGTCCGTGATGTGCAGCAGCCCGTCCAGCCCGCCCAGGTCGATGAACGCGCCGAAGTCCGTCACGTTCTTGATCACGCCCTCGCGGACCTGCCCGACCATCAGCTCCTTGACCAGGTACTCCTTCTTGTGCTCCCGCTCCTCCTCCAGGATCACCCGGCGGCTCACCACGATGTTGCGTCGCCGCTTGTTCAGCTTGATGATCTTGAAGCTGTAACGCTGGCCGATCAGGTCCTCCACGTTCGGGACCCGGCGGAGCGCGATCTGCGACCCGGGCAGGAACGCTTCCACCCCCATCAGGTCCACCGTCACCCCACCCTTGATCTTCCGCTTCAGGATGCCCGGGACCTCGTCGTCCTCCTCGTACGCGTTCTTGATCTTGTCCCAGACCCGCAGGAAGTCCGCCTTCTTCTTCGACAGGACCACCCGGCCCTCGTCGTCCTCGAGCCGCTCCAGGAAGACCTCGACCTCGTCGCCCGGGTTGAGCTCGTCCGGGTCGGTGAACTCGTCCTTCGTCACCGAGCCCTCGCTCTTGAACCCGACGTCCAGCACCACGGTGTTCTCCGTGATGCGCAGGACCGTCGCCCGTACGATCTCACCCTCCTCGATCTCGCTGAGGGTCTCCTCGTACATCGCGAGCATCTCCTCGTACTCGTCGAGGGTGTACTCGTTCTCCTCGAAGAGCTCGGGCTTGATCCCCACTTCCCGAGCGCGACGCTCGATCTGGTCCTGCGTGTACTCCCGGATCTCCAGCTCGAGCTCCGGGTCCCCCGCCTCCACGGTGGCCTCCTCAGCCGCCGTCATCTCCGCGGCCGAGGCCTCCGCATCCTGCTCCGTGGTCGGCTTCAAGTCCTGGTCGGTGGTGCTGTTGGTGGGTGTGTCTGCCATGTCTCCCGGTGGTCCCTCGCGTCGCTGTGCCGATGCCCGGCGCCCGACGGCTCAATACGCGTCGCGGCGACACGCTCGTTCGCGCCGCCGCTCCATTCCCGCATGCGGACGGGAAGCCATACAAGATACCCCCACGGCGCCGGTCCAGTCAACCTGCGACGCTATTTCGCGACGCTGTTTCGCGACGCTATCAGCAGAGCGATCGCGCGGCGCCGTTTCGCGGAGCCGATCGCCCCGCAATAGCGCCTCCGATCATGCCGATCACGGCGCCGGCCGGGCCACGCGCGGGAGCACGGCCGGGCCACGCGCGGTTGCACGATCGCCGGGCGCTGCGGAACTTGTCGGCGGAGCGAATCTGACAGCGACCCCGAGGAGTCATGCCCCGTCTGCCTGCGATTCTACCGATTGTCCTTGTGACCCTGGGCGCCTGTGGCGCCAGCACGGGCCTACCCGAGGTCGGCACGGTGGAGGTGGTGGGCGGGGATGGCCAGAGAGGGCTGACGGGCGTTCCCCTCCCGGATTCCACGGTCCTCCGCGTGACGGATGACCGGGGACGGCCCATGGCGGGCGTAGAGGTGACCTGGGCGGCCGAGCCGGACGATCGGGTCTCGCCGTCCGCGGTGGCCACTGACCTCGACGGCACGGCGCGAGCGCTCTGGACGCTGGGGCCGGAGCCCGGGGTGGACACGCTGGTGGCGCGGGTGGACGGGCACACGGTGGTGTACCTGGCGGAAGCGGTCGCCGCGCGGGCGGGTGAGGCGTGGCGGGGGCGGAACGACTACGTCGAGTACTACCCTGGCGACCTCCCGCTCGTCCTGTCGGCGCCTCACGGGGGGCGAGACATGCCGGCGGAGATCGCGGACCGGACGGAGGGCACGATGGTCCGGGACGTGAACACGGAGCTGCTCGTGCTCGCGGCTGCGGACGCGCTCGAGGCGGAGCTCGGCGGGCGGCCGCACGTGATCCGGGCACTGATCCACCGCCGCAAGGTCGACCTGAACCGGGACATCGTGGAGGCGGCCCAGGGCGACCCGCTGGCCGAGCAGGCGTGGCTCGAGTTCCACGGGTTCGTCGAGCATGCCCGGCGGCGTGTCGAGGCCGACCACGGCCGTGGCTTCTACGTGGACATCCACGGCCACGGACACGAGATCCAGCGGATCGAGCTGGGCTACCTGCTGAACGCCGGCGAGCTCGGCCTCTCCGACGAGGCGCTCGACGACCCGGCTCTCGCGGCCGAGACCAGCATCCGGACGCTCGCGGCGGAAAGCGGGATGTCGCTGTCCGCCCTCCTTCGGGGCGGCCTCAGCCTCGGCACCCTGCTGGAGGCCGAAGGCTTCCCCGCCGTCCCGAGCGCCGAGCAGCCGGATCCGGGGACGGCCCCGTACTTCAGCGGCGGATACAACACGGCCCGCCACGGCTCTCTCGACGGCGGCCCGATCGACGGCGTGCAGGCCGAGCTGAACCGGATCGGCGTACGGGACACGGCCGCCAGCCGCGCCGCCTTCGCCGCCGCCCTCGCCCGTGCCATGGCCACGTACCTGGCCGAGCACTACGATTTCCGCCCGGCCCCCGCGGCGCCGTCCGGCTCCTGAGCGGGCGGCCTAGCCGGCGCGGCCCTTCACCAACTCCAGGATCGCGGCGACCTGCTCGTCGAAGGTGAGGGCGGTGGTGTCGACGGGGACGGCGTCGCCGGCCTTGCGGAGCGGGTCCACCGCGCGCTCGCTGTCGGCGCGGTCCCGGGCTCGGAGGCGCTCGATCTCGGCGAGCAGCGTGTCACGGTCGGGCTGCACCACCCCGTGATCGCGGAGCCGCCGACGGGCCCTGACCTCCAGGTCGGCCACCAGGAAGACCTTGAGCGGGGCCTCAGGGAAGACCACGGTCCCGATGTCACGACCGTCCGCCACGATGTCGGTATCACCGGCGAGGTCCCGGAGCCGCTCCAGCAGCCAGCGCCGGACGGCGGGGATCCGGGCGACATGGGAGACGTGGGCGGTCACTTCGGGGGTGCGCAGCTCGGGGTCCACGTGGGTATCGCCCACGAGGATGCGGATGGTGCCGTCGCCGGGCTCGCCACGCACGCGAAGCCGGTCGAGCTCCTCCGGGCGGAGGGCGTCCCACGTCGTCTCGGGCACGCCGTCGGCGAGCAGCGCGTACGTGACCCCCCGGTAGAACGCGCCGGAATCCAGGTGCAGGTAGCCGAGTCGGCGCGCCACCTCGCGCGCGGTGGTGCTCTTTCCCGAGCCGGCCGGTCCATCGATCGCGACGATCACTGCGCCTCCTCCTCCCTGTTCACCCCCGGCTCGCCGTCCCGGTACGGGATCTCCAGCTCGAGCCCGTCCCGCGCCACCACCGTCTCCGGGAACACGGCCCGCGCCTCCTGCTCCAGCACCCGCGGATCGAGGCCGTAGCGCGGAGAGATGTGGGTCAGGACGAGCCGCAGCGCCCCCGCGTCGCGGGCCACCTCCGCCGCTTCCCGGGCCGTCGAGTGATCGGTCTCCCGGGCCCGCTCGGCCTCCTCATCGGCGAAGGTGGCCTCGTGGATCAGGAGGTCCGCGTCGCGGGCGTGCTCGCGCGTCGCCTCGATCGGCCGCGTGTCCCCGGTATAGACTATTCGGCGACCCGGCCGCGGCTCGCCCACCACCTCGCCCGGCGTGATGCGGCGCCCGTCGACCTCGATGGTCTCGCCGCGGTGGAGACGGCCGAAGAGCGGGCCCTCGGGCACCCCCAGCTCGCGGGCTCGGTCCGGGTCGAACCGCCCGAGCCGCTCATGCTCGACCAGCGCGTAGCCCAGCGCGTGGCGGCCGTGCCGGGTCCGGAAGGGGACGATGTCGTACCCGTCCCGCTCCACGGGCTGCCCGGGCTTCAGCTCGTGGATCCGCACCTCGAAGCCCACCCGCTCGACCCCGAGGTGCACCGCGTCGCTCACGATCCGCGTCTCGCCCCGGGCGCAGTAGAGGTGCATGGGCTCTTCCCGCCCCTGCAGCCCCATGGTCCGGAGGAGCCCCGGCAGGCCGAGCAGGTGGTCTGCGTGCATGTGGGTGAAGAAGATGTCGTGTACGGCGAACCCGGTGCCATAGCGCATCATCTGGCGCTGCGTGCCCTCGCCGCAGTCGAACAGCAGCGTCTCGCCCAACCGCTGGACCAGCACGGCGCTGACGTTGCGAGTCACGGTGGGCCGGCTCGCCGCCGTCCCCAGGAACACCACCCGGATCACCCCGCCCCCCTTCCCGCCCGGTGCCACCGGGCGAGGGGGCCAAGCCAGACGATGCTGTACGCCGCGAAGACCCGCCGGGGCCAGGGGGTGAGCGACGGGACCGCCAGGAGCGCCAGCCAGCCGAGCGCCACGAGCGCCGCACGGCGGCTCGCCCGCCGCGCCGCTTCCCGCTCCCGCCGCTGTTCTTCGAGCGAGGTCAGATCCCCGCGCCGTGCGTGCGTGCGCTCCATCTCGCCCGCGAAGATTCCGTGGGCCCCGCCCTCGAGGAAGCGCAACGCCGCCCGCAGAAGGTGCCAGGCGGCGCCCGCGCCCCCCGCCACGGCGAGGAGTGTCAGTAGCGTGTCCACGGCCGCAAAGCTACCGGGAGGATGCGGGCCGCGGCAACCCGGACACCGCCGGGGCCGGAATGGCCGGCCACCGGCGGCCCGGCTCCGGCCGCGGGCAACGATCCCGCTCACCCCCCGCATCGGAACTATGAACGGATGAGAGTCGCACCCGGCAACCAGGAGACGGAGCTCATGACCACGCGCTGCGCACCACACCCCCTCCTCTGGCTGGCACTCGGCGCCGGGATCATGGCGGCGCCCGGGGCCGGCGCGCAGGAGCCGGATCCCGGCCCCGACACCACCTGCATCTGCTTCGAGCGCGATACGGGCGACCGCACGGCCTTCGTGTTCGGTCGAGGCCACGCCCGCCTTGGGGTCCGCCTCGGGGAACCGGAAACCGTGGATGGTCGCACGGGCGTGCGGCTGGAGGACGTGGTCGAAGGCACGCCCGCCCACGGCGCCGGGCTCAGGGACGGGGACATCGTGGTCGCGCTCGACGGGGAAGCTCTCGGGGCGGATCCGGGCGCCAGCCTCGTGGCGGCCATGGCCGAGCGGGAGCCCGGCGAGACGGTCACCGTCACGTACTATCGCGATGGCGAAGAGCGCACCGCCCGGGTCGCGACGGACGCGGCCGCGCGATTCCGCTTCGGTGACGCCCCCGGCTTCGACGTGCTCGCGCCCCGCGTCCGTCTCGACCGGGTATTCGAGCGACGCGATCCCCCGCACGTGCCCGGCACCGAGCGGTTCTTCCGCCCCGGCGGCCCCGGCGGGCTGGAGCTCGTGGCCGTGAACCCCGAGCTGGGCGAGTACTTCGGCACCGACCGGGGCGTGCTCGTGGTGGACGTCGCCGACGACTCCGACCTCGAGCTCCGACCCGGCGACGTCATCCTCGCCATCGATGGCCGCCCGGTCCGCGACCCGGCCCACGCGCGAGCGATCCTGCGGTCCTACCTCGACGACGAGCCGTTCACGCTGGACGTGGTCCGCGACGGCCGCGCCCGCGAGGTCCGCGGGCAGCAGCGCCGATAGGCGTCGCCGGGCCGCGAACGCGTGATGTGCCACGTTACGGCCGAATAACGGCACAATCGGGGCACATCAGCCCCTGAAAAGCGAAAGGGCTGCAACGACGTAAATCGTTGCGGCCCTTCGCTATGCCGGGGGCGGGACTCGAACCCGCACGCCCTCTCGGACAGAGGATTTTAAGTCCCCCGCGTCTGCCATTTCGCCACCCCGGCACGCCTCGCTGTCCAGCTCGAGCCTCGCTCCTACCCGGCCGCCGCCCGGATCGCCGCGATGTTCTCGGCCACCGATCCGGCACCCGCGAACACGGCGGCGCCCGCCACGAGCACGGTCGCGCCCGCCGCGACCACCTCCCCGGCGGTGTCGGGACCGATCCCGCCATCCACTTCGATCTCGGCCTCGGCCCGGCCGGCGGCGTCCAGGATCGCCCGGACGCGCGCGATCTTGCCGGTGCTCCCCGGGATGAAGCTCTGGCCGCCGAAGCCCGGGTTCACGCTCATGACCAGCACCATGTCCAGGTCGCCGGCGATGTCCTCGATGGCGCTGGCCGGAGTGGCCGGATTCAGCGAGACGCCGGCGCGCACACCGTGGTGCTTGATGGCCTGGACGGTCCTGTGCAGGTGGACGGACGCTTCCTGGTGGACCGTCAGCCAGTCGGCGCCGGCCCCGGCGAAGGCGTCGATGTAGCGCTCCGGCCGATCGATCATGAGGTGGACGTCGAGGGGCAGCGTGGTCACCTGTCGGAGCGCCGCCACTACCGGGATCCCGATGGTGATGTTGGGGACGAACTGACCGTCCATGACGTCCACGTGGATCCAGTCGGCGCCGCCGGCCTCCGCCTCCGCCACGCCATCGGCGAGGCGCGCGAAGTCGGCGGAGAGGATGGAGGGCGAGATCTTCACGCCCATTCCGACCCCTCCCGCTCGATCACATCGACGCCGTCCGCTTTGCCCACCACCAGGGTTCCGGCCAGGTCCAGGAAGAGGCCGGTCTCCACCACGGCGGGCAGGGCGTGCAGCCGGTGGTCCACCGCCGACGGATCCTCGATCCCGTCCGGAAACTCGCAGTCGAGGATGAAATGGCCGCCGTCCGTGAGGAAGACGGTCCCGTCGGCCTCTCGCAGCCGGACCTCCGCGCCCATGGCGCGAACCGGGCCCACCACGGTGCGCCAGCCGAAGGGCACGACCTCCACCGGCAGCGGGGAGCGGGTACCCAGCCGGCCGACCAGCTTGCTGTCATCGACCACGATCACCACGTGCTCGCTCGCGCCGGCGACGATCTTCTCCCAGAGTAGCGCGCCGCCGAGTCCCTTGATCAGGTCCAGCGCCGGGTCCACCTCGTCCGCGCCATCGAGCGTCAGGTCCAGCCGCGGCTCCTCCTCCAGCGTGGCCAGCGGGATGTTCAGCGCCTGCGCCTGCGTCCGGGTGGCCGCCGACGTGGGGACGCCCACCATGTCCTCCAGCTCGCCCCGGTCCCGGCGCGCGGCGATGGCCTCGAGCACGAACCGGGCGGTCGAGCCCGTGCCAAGCCCGAGCTTCATCCCGGGCTCGACCCGCTCGACCGCCCGCTCGGCGGCTCGCCGCTTCCGTTCGTCCCGAGTCACACCCACCTCAGGAGGGGAACTGCTGCAGCAGCTCCTTGATCCGGGCCGTCATCGCGAGCGCCTCGTCGAAGGGCCGCTGCCACATGTTGCGGCCAAAGATGAGCCCGGTGGCGCCGTTCTCCATCACCGTACGCGCCTTGTTCATCAGGTCTTCGTCGCTCACCTTGCTCCCGCCGCTGAAGAGGACCATGGAGTTGCCGGCCGTGGCGATCACCCTCCGGGCGCCCTCGGCGTAGTCCCACTCCAGCTCCTGGTACTTCGCCGGCATCTGGCTGTCCTTGTCGCCCTTCTTGGGGACGTTCAGCTTGATGACATCGGCGCCGAACTCGTGGGCCAGCCGGGCGGCGTAGTCCACGGCGTAGAGGGAGTCGCGACCGCCCTTCTTCTCGATGGCCTCGCCCCGGGGGTACGACCACACGATGAGCGGCATGCCGTGCTTCTCACAGGCGTCGCGGATCACCATGAGCCGGCGGAAATCCTCGTCCTGCTTCGGGGAGCCCACGTACAGGGTGTAGCCGACGGCGTCGGCTCCCAGCGCGACGGCGTCTTCGACCGTGGCCGTGGGCGACGACAGCGCCTCGGCGTCGCTCGGGATGTTGGTCTTCCCGTTGACCTTGAGGACGAGCGGGACCTTGCCGGCGTACTTCTTCATGTAGCGCCGGGCCATACCCCAGTGGCAGGCGATGGCGTTGTATCCGCCTTCGACGGCCAGCCGCCACTGGTACTCGGGGTCCGCGGACGGCGGGTTCGGCAGGAAGTCGATGGGGCCGTGCTCGATGCCCTGGTCGATGGGCAGGATCAGGAGCGTCCCGTTGCCCACGCCGTGCTGATAGAGCATGCGATGGAGCCGGGTGCGCTTGCCCACCGGCAGATCGAGCCGCTCCAGCACGGGCCGCTTCGCCACTTCCGCCGTGGCCGTTCCGTTCGGGGTCATCTCTGCTCCTCCTTTTCGGGAATCGGGGTGACTCGAATCTAGCGGCCGCCGCTCACCGCCGCATTCTTCCGCTCCAGCACGCGGCGGACCGCGGCCACGACCTCGTCCGTAGTGAGACCGTACTTCTTCAGCAGCGCCGCCGGCTCACCGCTCTCGGCATACGTGTCATCGAGCCCGACGAACTCCATGGGCACCGGGTGGGTGCGCGCGGCCGCCTGCGCCACCGCGGACCCGAGGCCGCCGTGGAGCAGGTGCTCCTCGGCCGTCACGATGGCCCCCGTCTCCCGCGCCGCGCGACCGATGGCCTCCACGTCCAGCGGCTTGATGGACGCCACGTTCAGGACCCGGACGCCGATCCCTTCCGACGCCAGCCGCTCGTGGGCCGCCACCGCGGCGCCGACCATGAGACCCGTCGCCGCGATGGTCACGTCGCCGCCGTCCCGCACCTGGCTCGCCCGGCCGAAGGCGAAGTCGGGCTCGCGGTCGTAGATGAGCGGCGCCTTCGGGCGGCCGGAGCGGATGTAGACCGGGCCCTCGTGCGCGTACGCCGCCTTCACCACGGCCCGCATCTCGTGCTCGTCCGCCGGAACCACCACGTGCATGTTCGGGAGGCTGCACGCCAGGGCGATGTCCTCCACCGACTGCTGGCTCGCGCCGTCCTCTCCCACGCTGATCCCCTGGTGGCTGCCGGCGATCTTCACGTTGAGGTTCGGGTACGCCACCGCCATCCGGAGCTGGTCGAACCCCTTCAGAACGACGAAACAGGCGAAGCTCGAGATGAACGGGACCTTCCCCGCCATGGCGAGCCCGCCCGCCATCCCGACCATGTTGGCTTCCTGGATCCCTATGTTGAAGAACCGGTCGGGGAACTCCGCCCCGAAGGTCCAGCTCTTGGTGCTCTTGGCGAGGTCGGCGTCGAGGACCACGATGTCCTGGTGCGCCGCGCCCAGCTCCTTGAGCGCCTCGCCGTAGGCATCGCGCGTGGCACGCCCCAGCTCGAGTCCCGGGAATAGCTCGTTCACCGTGCCTCCTCCGCTTCCTCCTCGATGGATGCCGTGGCGGCTTCCACGCCCAGCTCCCGGAGCGCCCGGATCATCTCGTCGTTCGAGGGCGCCACGCCGTGGTACGTGTTCTCCCCCTCCATGAAGCTCACACCCTTCCCCTTCACCGTCGTTCCGATCACGCACGCCGGCCCGTCCTGGTCCGACGCCCAGCGCAGCGCGTCCATCACCTGATCCATGTCATGGCCGTCGATCTCTCGCACCGCCCACCCCATGGCCTCCCACTTCGCCCCGAACGGCTCGAGCTCCATGATCTCGCTGATGGCGCCATCGAGCTGGTACTGGTTGTAGTCCACGAGCGCCACCAGGTTGTCCGGCCGGTGGTGCCCGGCGGCCATGGCTGCTTCCCAGACCTGCCCCTCCTGGCATTCGCCGTCGCCCAGCAGCACGTACACCTGGTAGTCCTTCCGGTCCAGGCGGCCCGCCAGGGCGATGCCGAGCCCGATGGAGAGCCCCTGGCCCAGCGACCCCGTCGAGGCTTCGATCCCCGGGGCCGTCCCGTAGACCGGGTGCCCCTGCAGCCGGGAATCGATCTCCCGTAGCGTCTTCAGCTCTTCCACATCGAAGTAGCCGGCCTCCGCCAGCGCGGCGTACAGCGCGGGGACCCCGTGGCCCTTCGACAGGATGAACCGGTCGCGATCCGGCCAGTCCGGCCGCTCGGGGTCGTAGCGCAGGACCCCGCCGAAGAAGAGCGCCGTGATGAACTCCACGGCGGACAGCGAGCCGCCGGGGTGCCCGCTCCCCGCCCGGGCCAGCATGCGCACGATGTGGCGCCGTATCGTTGTTGCCATGCCCGTGAGATCGGGCGTTCCGAGGTTCTGTATCACTGCGGTGTCCGTGCCCTCCCAACCCGTGAAATGCCAAGCCCGTACGAAGGGC
>JBKGZE010000025.1:0-11761 GCA_046545735.1 Gemmatimonadota bacterium
CCCCAGGACGTGCCATCCCCGGTGACGAAGTCGTCGCCCGGGTCGTTCAGATCGTCCGCCGGATTGACTGCGATCACCCCGTCGAAGGTCCGGTAGTACGCCTCCACGCTCCCGCTCCAGCCGTCGAGGAACTGCTCCCACCCTACCTGGAGCTGGTCGGAGACGACGACGGGCGCCCGGTCGCCGGCGGTGACCCAGACGTCGATGCCGATGGGCACCTCCTCGTCGCGTAGCGAGTGCAGCACCTGGGTGTAGCGGCCTGTGGCCACCTTCAGCGCGGCGCTCCCGTCGGCGAGGAACCGCTTCACGGCCAGCCGGGGCGCGGGCTCCCACGAGGCGTCGGTCGACCGGGGAGCCCAGTAGTCGGACCGCAGGCCGGCTTCCAGCAGCCACACGGACGACTGCCAGACCAGCTGCCCGTACACGGCGCCGAGCCACCCGTGGTCCGCGGCCTGGCCGAACACGGTCCCGCCGGTCTCGAGCAGGTTCTCGTACTCGAGCCGGGCGAGCTCCCCGCCCGCACCGAGCCGCACCCCGCCCACGGGGCCGCGGACGTCCACCCCCGCCCGGACCTCTCCGATACGGCTCCGGATGTCCGTATCCTCGAAATCCGGGAACCGGATCCCGGTCTGGAAGCGGGAGCTCGAGAGCCGGGCCTCCAGCTCCGCCCCGCCCCAGCCCCCCGCCCAGCGGACGCCCCCGACGTCGTTGCCCCAGTCCAGGCGGAACGGGAGGGGGAAGTCCTCCGACTCGCGGAGATCGAGGACGTCGGCGCCCGTGTAGCCCGTGACGGTCCAGGCACCGCCGCCGGTCCACCCCCGCACCACGCCCTGGAAGTCCGTCAGGTGGTAGGGGAAGTCGAAGAACGGGCCCAGGAGAACGTCGAAGTAGGAGCGGCGCGCGGACACGCGCCCGTGGATCGCGTCGAACCCGAGCCGTCGGGCGAGCCCGCTCGGCACCCCCGCCGAAGCCACGGCGCGGGAAGCCAGCAGAGACACGCCGGCGTCCACGGCGAGCCGACCGTCGCCGGCGTCGCTGCGCACGTCGAGAACCGAGGAGACACGCCCGCCGTAGCGCGGCGGGAACCCGCCGGCGAGGAGCTCGGTCCGCTCCACCATGTCGGCATTGAACACACCGAACAGTCCGCCCAGGTGGAACGGATTGTAGATCGGAACCCCATCGAGCAGGATCAGGTTCTGGTCCGCCGCTCCGCCCCGGACGTTGAACGACGCGGAGAAGTCGGAGGTCGAGATCACACCGGGCAGGACCTCCACCGCCCGCAGCACATCGGCCTCGGCCAGACCCGGCAGACGCTCGACCTGGTCGCCGGCCAGCTCCACCACCGTGGCCCCCGCCTCCTCCTCGAACCGGGCACGCCGCCGCTGCGCCTGCACCCGAACCGTCCCCAGCTGCACCGCGGACGCCTGCAGCCGGATCTCGACCCGCGCCACGGACCCGGGCTCCAGATGGACCGGGGCCGTTCCGCTCGCGTAGCCGAGCGCTTCGACGTTCACCGTGTAGCGGCCCGGCTCCAGCGCCACGAACCGGAATACGCCGAAGCCATCCGACGCGGCGCGCCCCACCACGACCGTGTCCCGTCGCAGCTCCGCCTCGGCAGCCGGAACGGGCCCGGTCCGGCCCAGGACCCGCCCCACCACCATGCCCTGCTGCGCCGCCGCCTCTCCGACAGTTCCGAGCGTCGGCAGCACCCACACCCACCACCCCCGCCGTGTTCTCGCCATTCGGGTGCGTCGCCCCCAAGGGTCCAGTGAACGCGCGTCCAGGACGTTGGAATACACGACAGAGGTCCGCCGGTGCCCTGCCGCACCGTCTCGCCGGTCACGATCCGATCACGGCGCGCGACTGGCGTCGACCCGTCGCGCGCCCCACGATCAGGCATGCCGACCCGAGCGGAGATCCTGTTGAAGCGGGGTGCGCTGGTCGCCGCACTCATGACCCTCCTGGGACTCGCGCTGTCCATGCTCGAGCCCCTGGGGCCGTGGCCCGCCTGGCCCGCGCTCGCAGCCGTCTACCTGACCGGCGTGAGCTACGGCCTGGGCGAGATGACCCGACTCTACCACCGCCATCGCCGGCGCTGCCGCACCTGCCTCGAGGGGACCGGCCCCCACCTGCGCTGGTGGACGCTCCGCGTCGTGCTCGTCCTGGTCGTCTCCGTCCTGCCCGTCCTGCTCCTCCTCCCCGTGGTGGCCCGGAGCCCCTGAGCGAGGTCTCCGCCCCGGCCGCTCCGAATCTCCAGGGCCCCGCCTCGACGCGCGACCGCCCTGAACCTATCTTTCGGCCAGCGAAGCCCTTCCTATTCGGACAGTGAAGATCCCATCCTGGATACGCCGACTCCTCGCGGGTCGGAGTCGCGCCGAAGCGAACGAGGGCGGGCGGGAGCCGGACGACTTCTCCCGCGCCCAGTTCGAGCGCATCGTCGAGATCGCCGCCGACGCCATCATCTCCATGGACGCCCGCGGTCGGATTGTGCTCTTCAACCGGGGCGCCGAGGAGATCTTCGGCTACGCGCGCGACGAGATCATGGGTGAGCCGCTGTCCCGGCTCCTGCCGGAGCGGTTCAGAGGTCAGCACGGCGCGCACATGCGGCGGTTCGCCGAGAGCGGCACCAGCGCGCGACGGATGGGCGAGCGGCAGGAGATCGCGGGGCTCCGCAAGGACGGCAGGGAGTTCCCGGCGGAGGCGTCCATCTCCCTCCTCGACACGCCGCGAGGCCGGCTCTTCACCGTCGTGCTGCGGGACATCACCAACCGCAAGAAGGTGGAGGAGACGCAGCGGTTCCTGTCGGACGCCAGCGCGCTGCTCGCCCGGTCCCTGGACTACGAAGCCACCATGGCCGGGCTCGCGCGCGTCGCCCTCCCGCACCTGGCCGACTGGTGCATCATCGACGTGCTCCAGGCTGACGGCTCCCTGCGCCGCATCCAGGTCGCCCACCACGACGACGAGCTCGACGCGGTCGCCCAGGGGCTCCTGGCGCACCCGCCCGACCCCGCCCGACCGCACCCCGCCATGACCGTCCTCGAGACCGGTGAGCCCGAGCTCATCGACACCGTCTCCGAAGCGTTCCTCGAGGCCATCGCCGCCAACGACCACCACCTGGGCATCCTCCGACGGCTCGGCGTCGCCTCGATCCTGGTGGTGCCCCTCGTGGCCCGCGGCCGAACCCTCGGCGCCTTCACCCTGGCCACCGCCGACCCGGCCCGGCCGTACGACACCGACGACCGGCTGCTGGCCGAGGAGCTGGGCCGGCGCGCGGCCCTCGCCGTCGACAACGCCCGGCTTTACCAGGCCGCCCGGGACGCGGTGGCCGTCCGGGACGAGGTGCTCAGCGTCGTCTCCCACGACCTGGGCAACCCGCTGAGCGCCGTGCGTGTCTCCGCCCGCGTGCTCGGCCGACTCATCGACGCCGGGGACACCGAGGGCGCACGGGCACAGATGGAGGGGATCCGCGCGGCCGTCGCCCAGATGGAGCGGCTGATCCGAGACCTCCTCGAGGTCCGCCGGATCGAGTCGGGTCGGCTCAAGCTCGTCCGGCGCCCCGAGCCCGTTTCGGACCTGGTCGAGGAGGCCGTGCGGTCGCTCCGCCCCCTGGCCCGGGAGCAGGGCGTGCGGCTGGTCTCCCGACTCGAGAACGACCTGCCCCGCACCATCCGCGTGGACGCGGACCGGGTTCAGCAGGTCTTCTCGAACCTGATCGGCAACGCGCTGAAGTTCACGCCCCGGGGCGGCACCATCACCGTCGGCGCCCGCGGCCGCGATGCCGGCGTCGAGTTCTGGGTCGAGGACAGCGGCCCCGGTATGTCCGAAGACCAGCTGGGCCACGTGTTCGACCGGTTCTGGCAGGCCCGCCAGCAGGGCAGCCACGGGATCGGCCTCGGCCTGTCCATCGCCAAGGGCATGACCGAGGCCCACGGGGGCGAGATCCGGGTCCAGAGCGAGGAGGGCCGCGGCTCCCGCTTCTCCTTCGCGCTCCCCGCCGACGGCAGCGACAGCGGGACCTGATGGCGCGCCGCCCCGCGGGACGGTGGTGATTTTCCCTCGCTGGCGCTACACTAATGGGATCGCAGTTTTTCGACAGTGGTGCGTGAACCCGACCTGGCGACGATGCCGAAGACGATCAAAATCCTTCTCGCGGACGACCACGGAGTCCTGCGCGCCGGCCTGCGTGCCCTGCTCGACGCCGAGCCCGACCTGGAGGTGGTGGGCGAGGCCGAAACGGGCGAGGACGCGATCAAGCTGGTGAAGGAGTTGAAGCCAGACATCGTGGTCATGGACCTGTCCATGCCCGGCATGGGCGGAATGGAAGCCACGCGTCGCATCGCCGCCATGGACGACGGCACGAAGGTGCTGGTCCTCACCATGCACGCCGAGGAGGAGTTCCTGCTCCCCGTGCTGGACGCGGGTGGCAACGGGTTCGTCCGGAAGACGAGCGCCGACGAGGACCTGACCCACGCGATCCGCACCGTGGCGCGCGACGAGGTTTTCCTGTACCCGAGCGCGGCCAAGCTCCTGCTCGAGCGCTACAAGGATGCGGACGCCGACGAGATGCGGGGTCCTCTGAGCAAGCTGACCGAGCGGGAGCGGGACGTGCTGGCCATGACGGCCGAAGGGTTCAGCTCCAGCGAGATCGGCGAGAAGCTCTTCATCAGCCCGAAGACCGTCGACACCTACCGCAGTCGGATCATGGACAAGCTCCAGCTCCGGCACCGCTCCGAGCTGGTCCGCTTCGCCCTCCAGACGGGGCTGCTCCGAGCCGAGCAGTAGGACGGACCGGCCGGAACGGCGACCGGGCTCGCCGCCGCCCGCCCGTCCCGATCAGGTCGCGTCATAGCTGCACAGTCGACTCAGCGCCGTGTCCGACAGCGGCGCGCCCGCGCCCCGCGCCGGTACGGCCGCCCACACCGTGGTCCCCTTTCGAGGCACGCTCTGGAGCTCGACCCGGCCACCGACGTACTCGGCGCGCTCCCGCATGCCGAACAGCCCGAGCCCGTGCTCTCCGTCGTGGTCGGCCATGACCGCGTCCACGTCGAATCCCACGCCATCATCCTGGACCATGGCCAGGACGGCGCCGTTGCACCGCTCCAGGGTGACCCGGATCTGCCGCGCCTGGCTGTGGCGCACGGCGTTCGTGATCGCCTCCTGCACGATGCGATAGAGCGCCAGCTCCGCCTCCGGCGCGTCCAGCCGCCCCACACCCTCGACCTTGAGCTCCACCGGGACGGCCGACGTCTCGGCGACGTGCCGGACGTGCGACTCGATCGCCGGCCCCAGCCCCAGCTCGTCCAGCGCCGGTGGACGCAGCCCCTGGGCGTAGCGCCGCAGCCCGTCCGCCGTCTCCGCCAGCTCCCGCCGGACTTCCTCGAGGACCGCGTCCTTGGTCTCCGCGTCCGCCACGCCGCGCGCCAGCCGCAGCCGCATCAGGATGGCCGCGAGCCGCTGTGAAGCGTCATCGTGGAGCTCCAGCGAGATCCGCCGTCGCTCCTCCTCCGCGGCGTTCAGCGCCCGGGCCGCCACGTCCCGCAGCCGCGACCGGTAGTCCGCGAGCCGGTCCAGCATGGCGTTCGTGGCCACCGCGAGCCGCGCCATCTCCCGGTCCGCCAGCGGCGACATCGGGACCCTCGCTTCCAGGTCGCCCTCCTGCACCACGTCCGCCGTCCGCTTCAACAGACGGATCGGCTCGAGCGCGAGCTGGATGATCACCGCGTTCACCGCCACGCTCACCACCACCCCGGCCACCGCCACGGCCAGGATCGGCACGAAGGCCGCATCCCGGCGCGTCAGCTCGATGGCCAGCCAGGTGGCCGTGAGCGAGAAGAGCAGGACCAGGATCGCGTTGGCAACCAGGATCTTGTAGAACAGGGGGACCGCCAGCAGGCGGGCGACGAGCCCGCGCGGGCGGCCCTCCCCCGGGTCGGTCGAAACGTCCTTCGGCATGGCGTGGGGCGCGGTGGTTCCTCGCGTCGCGGGAACCCGCGACGCTGCCGTTCTGACTACAAACTACCGTCAGGTGAGGAATGGTACAGTCGGGACACTCCCGCCGCCCCGCGTGGGGCGTTGCCCCGCACCTGCTCAGCCGCCCGACGCACCCCGCTCGAACACCACCTCACCGCCCAGGATGGTGTAGAGGACCCCGGCCCCCCGGACCTCGTCCTCCGGCGCCGTGAGGATGTCGCGGTCGAGGACGACGAGATCCGCCAGCTTCCCGGGCGTGATGGAGCCCTTGATGTCCTCTTCGAACGCCGCGTACGCGTTGTTGATGGTGTAGGAGCGGAGCGCCTGCTCGCGGGTCAGCCGCTGGTCCGGGTCGAACCGGGTGCCATCGGGCAGCATGCGCGAGACGGCGGCCCAGTAGCTGGGGATGGGGTTGGCGTCCTCGACGGGGGCGTCGGTTCCGTTCGCGACCACGGCGCCGGAGCGCCACAGGTCCTGCCAGCGGTAGGCGCCCTCGGCGGCGCGCTTCTCCCCGAGCCGTTTCGGCACCCACGGCGCGTCGGAGGTGCCGTGGATGGTCTGCATGGCGGCGATGACACCGAGCTCGGCGAACCGGTCGATGTCGTCCGGGTGGAGGTGCTGGGCGTGCTCGATCCGCCAGCGGCGATCCCCGTCCTGGTCGGCCGATGCGCTTCCGTTGCTCGTGCCCTCGAAGGCCGCCTGGTAGATGTCGAGGACCTCGCGGTTGGCTCTGTCGCCGATGGCGTGGATACTCAGCTGGAAGTCGTGCTCCAGGGCCAGCTGGGCCGTCCTCTCGATCTCGTCCACGGGCTCCAGCACCAGCCCCGTTCTCGACGGCATGTCGGTGTACGGCTCGAGCAGCCAGGCGCCGTGGGCGCCGAGCGCGCCGTCGATCTGCTTCTTGATCGAGCGCACGGTCAGGAAGTTGTTCCCCACCCCGACCATGCGGTAGTCCGCCAGGTTCTCTTCGAGCGCCTCGTTCGGCTCGCGTACCATGACATAGAGGCGGACGGGGAGCCGGCCGGCCTCGGCCAGGCGACGGAACCCGTCGATCGTGGAGAAGGACGCGCCGGCGTCGTGGAAGCTCGTGATCCCCTTGGAGAGGAGGTCCTGGCCCGCCAGCTGGACCACCCGATCGAAGTGGGCGCCTCGCTCCTCCGGCGTCTGCTCCGCCCGGCTCCGGGCCAGCGCGTCGCCGACGGGGTCCTGCGCGTTCTCGCGCAGCAGGCCCGTGGGCTCGCCGCTGGCGTCTCGCACGACCTCCCCGCCCTCGGGGGGCGTGTAGTCGCGGTCGATCCCGGCCAGCTCGAGCGCCCGCGCGTTGGCGATCGCCGCGTGACCGCTGGCGTGGGTCAGGAGGACCGGGTTCTCGGGCGCCGCGGCGCTGAGGGCCCGGTGCGTCGGGACCCCCTCTACGGCGCCTTCGGGCACCCCGTCCCACTTCTCCTGGTGCCAGCCTCGCCCGAGGATCCATTCCCCGGGTGCCGCCTCCGCCGCGGCCGAATCGACCATGGCCACGATGTCGTCCCAGGTGCGGGCGCGCGTGAGGTCCAGGTTCAGTTGCGCGTTGCCGACGCCCATGTAGTGGCCGTGGCCCTCGATGAAGCCGGGCACGAGGAGTCGTCCCTCGAGCTCGATGACGCGCGTGTCGTCCTCGATGTAGGGTGCGATCTCCTCGTCCGTGCCGACCGCCAGGATGCGATCGCCGCGGACGGCGACGGCCTCCGCCTCGGGAAGCGTCGAGTCCACCGTGACCACGTGTCCCCCCCGCAGGACGAGATCGGCTGTTCCGGGGCCACAGCCTGTGAGTGCCAGCACCAGCAGTGCAACTGTGCGTTTCATGACCGTCTGCCTCTGGTTCTCAGATGAGAGCGAATACCTGGACCACGCCGAAAGCGACGAGGCCGTTGAAGATGAGGTTGCCCACCAGCACCGCTCCGAAGATCCCCGCCACCGGGTACCGGAGGAAGGCCAGGGGCAGGACCAGGAGCTCGTTCGGCGCGGGCGCGAACGCGGCGTAGAGGAACATGACCGCGAGCGGCAGGTAGGGGTGCCGCTCCCGCAGGGCCTCCAGCCGCTGGATCACGCCATCCTCCCGGGGACGGACCATGCCTCGCGCCGCCCGACCCAGCAGGTAGCCCAGCAGATCCCCCAGCGTCATCCCGAGGGCGATCACCAGGACCGTCGGGACCGGCTGCAGGCCGACATCCAGGAAGAACGGGTAGAAGGCGATGACCGGAATCGGCACCACCAGGTTGAATCCGCTGATGCCGGCGGCGAGCAGGATCCCCGGGTACCCGAACCGGCGGGTGGCCTCGCGGACCAGGTCGTGATCGGCGGCGTGGAGGTTCGCCCAAACGGCCAGCCCGAGCACCCCGAGGATGAGCAGGGCGCGGAGCGCCAGCGGGCCGGGTCGCCACGTACGCCGCTCCGGTCCTCGGTCAGTCGAGGGCCCAGGTTCTGCCGAGCGTGGCATGGGCCTCCTCCACGGCCATGGGGCGGGCCAGGTGGAAGCCCTGGGCGAGGGCACATCCGAGGGCCCGGACCGCCCGGAACTGGTCCGCCGTCTCCACGCCCTCGGCCACCACATCCATTCCGAGCTCCTCCGCCAGCGCCACGATGGTCCGGACGATCTCCGTGTTCTCGCCGTTCGGGCCGATGCCGGCGATGAAGGAGCTGTCGATCTTGAGCGTCTGCGCCGGGAAACGGTGGAGGTAGCTGAGAGACGAGTAGCCCATCCCGAAGTCGTCGATCATCATCGCGACGCCCAGCCGGCGCAGGCGAACGAGTGTGCGGGACGTGGCTTCCGCCTTCTGCATGACCATGTTCTCGGTCAGCTCCAGCCGGATCGCCTCCGGCGGCGCGCCCGTCTCCTCCAGGATCGCACCCAGCCGCTCCACCAGCTCCGGGTGCGACAGCTGCGTGGCCGAGAGGTTCACGGCCACGTACGGCCCGCCCCGCTCCGGGTCCCACCACCGCCTGGCCCGGCGCGCCGCCTCCTCCAGCGTCCACCAGCCGATCTGGACGATGAGCCCCGTCTCCTCCGCCACCTCCAGGAACTCCGCCGGGGACAGCAGGCCCCGCTCGGGATGCCGCCAGCGAATCAGCGACTCGTACCCCACCAGCGCGCCGCTGGCCAGCGAGACGATGGGCTGGTAGTGCAGCTCGAACTCCTCCTGGTCCACCGCGCGGCGCAGGTCCGTCTCCAGCTCCAGCACGGCGACGGCGCGCTCGCGCATCGCCTGGTCGAACACCGCCGTCCTCGCCCGGCCGGCCTCCTTCGCGCCGTACATGGCGATGTCCGCATCCCGCAGGATCTCCTCCGCCCGGCCGTAGCGGTCCGCGCTCACGGCGATCCCGATGCTCATGCTCACGTACACGTCCCGGTGCACGATCTGGAACGGCTTGCGCATGGCCTCGTGGATCCGGTCCGCGACGTGCTCGGCCCCCTCGGTCGTGGCCACACCGTCCAGGAGCACGGCGAACTCGTCACCCCCCACTCGCGCGACCGTGTCCCCGGGGCGCAGACAGCCTTCCACTCGCCGACCCGCCTGCACCAGGAGCTGGTCCCCCACGCTGTGACCGAGGCTGTCGTTCACGACCTTGAACCGGTCCGCGTCCAGGAACAGCACGGCGAATCCTGGGGTCCCCGCCCGGCTTCCCCTCTTCACCAGCTGCCGGAGGCGGTCCATGAAGAGCGCGCGGTTGGGCAGCCCGGTGAGACGGTCGTGGAAGGCGTCGTAGAGAAGCCGGTCCTCCGCTTCCTTCCGCTGCGTCACGTCACGCGCGTTCACCACCACGCCACCCACGGCCGGGTCGTCCAGGAGATTGTTCGCCACCGCCTCCAGCGTCCGCCAGCTCCCGTCCCGGTGCCGCAGCCGCAGCTCCAGCGTGGGCGTCACCCCCGGCCGGCCGTCGGTGCGGCGGAACAACTCCTTCAGCCCGGTCCGGTCGTCCGGATGCACGTAGTCGAAGACGGAGGTGCCCACCACTTCCTCGGGGACGTAGCCCAGGACCCGCTCGACCGCCGGACTCTCGTACGTGATGGTGCCGATCCGGTCCATGATCGTGATGGTGTCGAGGGCGTTCTCGATGAGCGATCGGTAGTACGCCTCGCTCTGCCGCAGCGCCTCCGTCGAGCGCTTGCGCTCGGTCACGTCCTCGATGATGCCCTCGTACCCGATCACGCCGCCCCCGGCGCCACGACGGGCGGTGGCCGTGAGCAGGCAGTCCAGGGGGCGGCCGTCCTTGGCCTGCAGCCGGATCTCCAGGTTCCGGACCGAGCCCTCCGACTCGATCACCTCCTGGAACCGCTCCCGCCCCCCGTCCTCCGCGTACAACACGCCCGCGCTCAGCTTCAGCAACTCCCGCCGGCTGTAGCCGAACAGCTCCAGCATCGAGCGGTTCACGTCCACGAAAGCGCCGTCCCGCGTGCTGATGTAGAGGGCATGCCGCGATTCCTCGAACAGGCGCCGGTAGCGGCGCTCGCTCGAGATGAGCGCCTGCTGCATCCGCTTCTGCTCGGTCACGTCCCGGAACGTCCAGACCCGCCCCACGATCTGCTGACCCAGGCGCTGCGGGCGCGAGTACCGCTCCACTACCCGGCCATCGCGGAAGCGCAGCAGGTCGTACCCCGTTCGCGCCGGATCACGGTACAGAGACCGGACCCGGTCGAGGAACGCCTGCGGATCGTCCAGCTTCTCCAGCACGTACCGGATCGCCTGATGATCGTCGCCGGCCTGCAGCAGCGCCTCCGGGACCTCCCAGATCTCCACGAACCGCCGGTTGTAGCTCACCATCTGACCCGAGCGATCCACTACCAGGATCCCGTCGGTCGTGGAATCGAGGGTGGCCTGGAGCAGGGAGACCGAGCGCTCGACTCGCTCCTCGGCTCGCCTGAGGCGCTCTTCGGATTCCAGTGCCGTCTCCGGAGCCCCGGACTCCTCCGTCCACGCCGGACTTGTCGGCTCGGTCGTCACCGCGGCATCACTCGAGTGCGAGGTGTGTTGGGTGGAGAGATGGCGTACCGTAACCCCGGTCACGGGGGGCACGCAAGAGAGCCGTGCGCGCGGTACGGGGTGTGCACCACCCATTCACCGATGGACACGGATCGGACCCGGGCCCGAATCGACGGTTTTCGGCTCCACGCGCTGCACGCCGGCGCGGGCGAGCCCGTCGTGCTCCTGCATGGCCTCTCCGGGTCCCGACGCTGGTGGCGCTACAACACGCCGACCCTCGCCCGGGCGTACCGGGTACACGTCCCCGAGATGGTGGGCTTCGGGCACAGCCGGGGCGCCGTGCGGCATCCCACGCTCCCGGAGATGGCCGGGCTGCTCGTGCGCTGGCTGGACGCGCTGGAGATCGAACGGGCCCACTTCGTCGGCCACTCCATGGGCGCGCAGGTGGGAGTGCACCTGGCCAGCCGATGGCCGGAGCGGATCGAGCGCCTGGTGCTCACGGACGCCGCGGGCGTTCCGCACCCGTTGTCGCGCGCCCAGCTGGTGGCGGTAGCCGGCGAGCTGGTCCGACCCCGATCGTGGGGTCGCATAAACTTCCTCCCCACCATCGCCGCGGACACCCTGCGCACCGGTCCCCGGACGGTGGTCCGGGCGCTCCGGGGGATCCTGGCCGACGACATCCGACCCCTCCTTCCCCGGGTCCGTGCTCCGACACTCCTGCTCTGGGGCGAGCACGATCCCATCACCCCGCTCGAGGACGGGCGCATGATCGCCGACCTGGTGCCCGACGCGGAGCTGGTGGTGATCCGGGGCGCCTCCCACAACCCCATGGC
>JBKGZE010000026.1:0-11729 GCA_046545735.1 Gemmatimonadota bacterium
GGGTGAGGGCAACCTGCTGGTGCTGGGCCGGGGCGGCGAGTGGGAGCGCTGGACGCTGGAATCAGGGGGCGTGCCGGTGCTGCACGTGGACGGCTGGTCGTTCCCCGAGGGGCACTGGCCGGACGACCCGACGGCGGGGTACGACCCCGCGGCGCTCGGCGAGACGCGCGGGGCCCCGCTCATCGGTCTCGTGCACGGCGACCTGGATCAACCGGGGAGTCCGTACGGGCCGCTCTCGGGGGCGCGGCTGCGCTCGCTGGCTCCCGCGGCGTGGGTGCTCGGCCACGAGCACGTGCCGAGGCTGGACGAGTCGCCGGGGCTCGCGCCCATCCTGTACCCCGGCTCGCTCCAGGCGCTGGACCCGGGTGAGACGGGCGCGCGCGGCGCGTGGATCGTGGAGCTCGGAAGCGGCCGGCGCCCGACCTTCCGCCGGGTTCGCCTCTCGAGCGTCCGGTACGACCGGGTGGACGTGTCCGTCGAGGGTGTCGAGGACGTGCCCGGGCTCCACGCGGCCGTCCGGAGGGCGCTTCAGCGGCACCTGGACGAACTGGCCGAGGAATCGGGCCCCCTGCGGGTGGTGCACTGTCGGGTGCGGCTGACCGGGCGGACGTCGCTGCACGGGCGGATCGAACGAGCCCTCGAGGGACTCGGCGACCTGCAGCCCGCGAACGAGGCCGGCCTCCGGCTGGTGGTCGATCCCCGGCCGATCGTGGATACGCGTCCCGCGCTGGATCTCGAGTCGCTGGCGCGGGGGAGCGACGCGCCCGCGCTGCTGGCGAAGCTCCTCCTGGAGCTGGACGGCCCCGGCCCGTCCGGGCTCCCGGAGGGGTTGGCCGAGCTGGCGGCCCACGCCGCGGTCGAGGCCGCCGGCAGGTCGCACTACCTGACGGCGGGGTTGGAGCCTCTGGATCTGTCGGTGGGCTCCTCGCGTCTGCACGAGGGGGTCCGCCGCCAGGCGGCTCGTCTCCTGGACGTCCTCACGAGCCAGAAGGAGGGCGCGTGAGCGCGTGGCTGAGGTTCCGTGGGCTCCGTGTGGATCGGATGCCCGGGTTCGAGGACCGCGGGTTCCGGCTCGAAGGGCTGACGGACGGGATCAACCTGGTCCACGGCCCGAACGCGTCCGGCAAGACCACGGCGGCGCGGGCCCTTCAGCGCCTCCTCTGGAGCGGCGGGGACGAGCGGGCCGCGCTCTCCGGGCGGTTCCACCTGGGCGCCGAGGACTGGCGCGTGGAGGTGGACGGTCACCGCGTTCGTTGGGAGCGCGACGGCGAGCCCTCGTCGCCTCCGGCGCTGCCGGGCAGCGGCACGGCCGACCGGTACCTGCTGTCCCTGGCGGATCTGCTCAGGACGGAAGACCGCGAGCTGGCTGACCGGATCCGGGTGGAATCGGCCGGCGGCTACGACCTCGCGGCCGCGGCCGACGCGCTGGATTTCGGCGCCGGCGGCCAGCCACGCTCGCTGCTGGCCGCGCTGAAGGTCGCGCGCGAACAGCATGAGGGGGCCGCCGGCCGGGCGGCCGCGCTCCGGAGGGAGCGGGGTCGCCTGGCGGATCTGGAGTCGCGGCGGCGGGAGCTGGCCGAGCGGGCCGCCGAGGCGCCCCTCCTCGAGCGGGCCCGCGCACGGGTCGTCGCCGCGGAGAGCGAGGCGGCGGCGGAGCGGGAGCTCGCCCTGCGACCGGCGGCCGCCGGAAAGCTCCGGGGCGACGAGGTCGAGCGCTGGGAGGAGTGGGCGGATCGGGAGGAGCGGCTGCGGGACGTGGTCGCGACCGCCACGACGGTCGAGGCCGGGGCCGAGCGGGACCGGGCAGCGGCGGGGCTCGGCGACGAGGGCGTGTCGCTCGCGACCTTGACGGAGCTGGAGCGGAGGCTGGAGGCGATCCGCGCGGCGGACGCCGAGGTGCGGGCCGGCACGGTGGCGCTGAACGAGGCGCGGGGCCGCCGGGAGCGGGTCGGCGCGGCTCTCGGGATCGCGCCCGCGCCGCCCGTCGACCTGGCCCTGCCCGAGATCGCCCGTCTCGACCGGTTCCTGGAGCGGGCGCAGCGGGTCCGGGCCGAACGCGCGGTCCACGAGTCCTGGCTCGAGCGACTGGGCGAACCTGGAACTGGCTGCTCCGAACCCGACGACGAGTCCCTCGACCCCGCCATCCGGGCGCTGCAAGGGTGGCTCCGGGCGGCGTCCGGAGGGCCGGAGCGCGAGCGGTGGAGCCGGCTGGTGAACGCGAGCGCGGTGGGCTTCTCCCTCCTGGCCGCGGCGCTGACCACGGCGGCGCTGGCCTGGACGCCCGCGCTCCTCTTCGGCGCGCTGGCGGCGCTCGCGGCGGTAGTACTCCTGCTCAGCCGGCCGCCGGCCCGCGACCCGCGCGAGGGGTACGAGCTCGAGGCCCGGCGACACGGCCACGCGCCCGAGGCCTGGTCCGAGGACGCCGTGCGCGCTCGCCTGGACGAGCTCCAACAGGCGGTGGCCCGGCGGGCCGTGGCAGCCGAGCGACGGGCCGAACGCGAGCGCTGGGAGCGGCAGCGGGCGTCGCTGGGCGACGCCGAGACAGAACTGGAGCGAATGCGGATCGAGCTGCGCGCCGAGCTGGGTCTGGATCCCGGCCTCGACGACCTCTCCCTCGCGCTCTTCGCCGTCCGCCTGCGGGAGTGGGAGGACGCCCGGGCCGGTGAGGAAGCCGCGACGCAGCGCCTCGAAGCGGGCCGGGCCGAGCGGGACGCGTCGCTCGTCGCCGCGCGCGCGCTCCTGGCCCCGTTCGGGTACGAACCGGACGACGCGGCCCGCGCGGCCGCGTGCCTGGAAGAGCTGAAGGAGCGCCGCGAGCGGCACGCCGTGGCCGTGGCCACGCTCGAGCAGACGCGTCGCGATCGGATTCGAGCCGAGGAGGAGCTGGATGCCCTCGCCGGCCAGCGAGCGGCTCTCCTCGACGGGATCGGGGCGGAGGACGAGCACGCGCTCCGGAGCCTGGCCGGCCAGCGACAGGCCCGCCTCGACGCGGAGAACGCCCTCGAGCTGGCCCGTCGCGAGCTGGCCAGGGCCGACGCAGCACTGTTGGAGGCGGCCGGCCGCACGGGAGAACGGGTGGGGGAAGAGGGCGCGGAGGCGATCGTGGCGGAGCTGCAGGGGGCCACCCTGGCCGAGATCGACGCCCGCCTACGCGCGGCCGAGGCGGGGGCCCTGGAGGAGCGCGCCGTGGCCGACGAGATCGCGGGGATCCGGCGCAGCCTCGAGGATGCCCGGAGCCGGCACGACGTGGAGGACGCTCTGGCGGCGGTGGACGCTGCCAAGGCGGACCTGGCGGACCGCCGCGACCGGGACGTGGATGACGCCATCGGCCAGGCGCTGGTGACGTGGCTGGAGGGCACCGCGTCCGACACGAACCGGCCCAGGGTGTTCCACCGCGCACGCGAGCTCCTGAGCGTCATCACGCGGGGGCAGTTCCGGCTGGAGATGTCGCGGGACGGCGACGTGTTCCGGGCCTACGATACGGTGGCCGAACGGGGCCGCGCGCTGGACGAGCTCTCCTCCGGCACGCGCATCCAGCTCCTGACCGCCGTCCGCGTGGCCTTCGTGGAAACGCAGGAGCACGGCGCCGCGCCGCCGCTCCTCCTGGACGAGGTCCTCGCCAACGCCGACGATACCCGCGCCCGGGCCATCATCGAGACCGCGCTCGGGCTCGCCCGGGCCGGCCGGCAGGTCTTCTACTTCACCGCGCAGGCGGACGAGCTGGAGAAGTGGCGGGAGCTGCTGACGCAGGCCGGCGACATCGAATGGGGCGAGTACGGCCTGGGCGACCCGTCCGACGGCCCGGCCTTCGACTGGAGCGACCGGCGCTGGGCGGACCGCGTGCCGGCGCCGGGTGACCTGAGCCACGGCGCGTACGGCGCCCTCCTCGACGTGCCCCGCTTCGATCCGTGGGTGGAAGGCGTGGGGGGACTCCACCTGTGGTACCTGGTCGAGGACGTGGACGCGCTTCACGAGCTCCTCGACCTCGGCATCGATCGGTACGGCAAGCTGCAGGGGTTCGCGCGTCACGGGGGCGGACTGGAAGCGATCCGTGGCGTTCTGGACGACGCCCGGTCGCACGCCGAGCTGTGCCGCCGGTTCGGCGAGTACTGGCGACGGGGCCGGGGCCGCCCTGTGGACCGGGCCGCCCTCGAGGAGTCCGGCGCGGTCACGGCCACCTTCATGGATCGTGTAGCGGCGCTCTGCCAGCGGGTGGAAGGGAGCGCGCAGGCCCTCCTCGCGGCGCTGGATGAGGGCGGGGTGCCGCGCTTCCGCACCGCGAGCATCGAGGATCTGCGCGACTTCTTCCTGCGCGCCGGGCACCTGGACGAGGCCGAGCCGCTCGACGACGACGCCATCCGGGTGAGGCTCGTGGGCCTGGCCACCTCCCACTTCGGCCCAGACGCCGCGAACGACGTCGTCTGCCGGCTGATCGAGCGGCTGCGCCACGGCCCCGCCCGGGTCCGGGAGGGAGCGCGATGAAGCGAATCTTCGCTGGTGGCCCGCGCCAGGCACGCGCTGCACATGGTCATCGCCGCCGGAGTCCGACCGGCTCCACGCCATCGCCCGCAGGGGTCGTCCCCCGATCCGCCGAGGGACCGCGGGGCGATCGCTGAACGGACGGACCACTACCGCCCACAGCTGCAGGCGTACCGCGACGCCGTGACGGAGATGTTCGGCCTCGAGACGGAACAGGTAATGGCCGAGTTGGTATTCCTTGGCGCTAGCAGGGTCGTGCCCGTGGAGGGGGTTCTGAGGGCGGGGATATGAGCCAGAGCAGACGCGTGACGATGCGAACGGCCGGATCGTGGGCGGCCGGGGCGCTGGTGCTCGTCGGGCTGTACGCCACGAGCCTGGTGAACTACCTGCTCTTCCACACGCTGATCGAGCTGTTCACGATCACCGTGGCGGCCGGCGTTTTCGTGATCGCCTGGAACGCCCGCGGCTACCTGCGGAACCACTACCTGCTCCTGGTGGGGATCGGGGCCCTCTGCGTCGCGCTCCTCGACCTCTTCCACACCCTGGCGTACAAGGGCATGCGGGTGATGCCCGGCGCGTCCAGCGACGTGGCGACCCAGCTCTGGGTGGCCGGCCGCTCGCTCCAGGCCCTCTCGCTACTCCTGGCCCCCTTCTTCATCGAGCGCCGGCTCCCGGTCCTGCCCGCGGCCCTGGCCTTCGCCACGGCCACGGCGGCCCTCTTCGGCTTCATCTACGCCGGCGTGTTCCCCGTCAGCTACGTGGAGGGGGAGGGACTCACGTCCTTCAAGGTGGTGGCGGAGTATGTGATCTCCGCGGCCTTCCTGGTGGCCACGGCGCTGCTGATCCGCAAGCGCGGCGCGTTCGAGCCACGGGTCTGGCGCCTCATGGTCGGGTTCCTCCTCCTGACCGCGGCCGCCGAGCTCGCGTTCACCGCCTACGTGAGCGTCTACGGCGACGCGAACCTGGTCGGCCATTTCCTGCGGCTGATCGCGTGGTACCTCCTGTACAAGGCGATCATCGAAACCGGTCTGGTGCAGCCGCACACGCTCCTGCTCCGTGACCTGAAGCAGTCCGAGGAGCGCCTCCGGGCGTACGCGGCGGCGCTGGAGGCCCGGAACCAGGAGCTGCGCCACTCCGAGACGCGCCTGCGGGAGCGGGCGGTGGACCTGGCCAACCGCAACCAGGAGCTCGACGCGTTCGCCCGGACCGTGGCGCACGACCTCAAGAATCCCCTCGCCGTGATCACCACCAACGCGGAGCTGGTGGCGACGCTGGACGGGCTCTCCCGGACGAAGAGGGCCACGCTGCTGCACCGGATCAGCGACACGGCCCTGCACATGGACCGGATCATCGACGAGCTGCTCCTGTTCGCCGAGATCCGGAAGGGGGAAGCGCCCAGGGACGTGGTGGACATGGAGAAGCTGGTGCGTCGTGTGGTGGATCGATACGACGAGATGATCCGCGAGCGCGAGGCGGAGCTCGTGCTGCCGGACACGTGGCCGGACGCCATCGGCTACGCGCCCTGGGTGGAGCAGGTCTGGGCGAACTACCTGAGCAACGCGCTCCAGCACGGCGGGCCCCGGCCCCGGGTCGAGCTGGGCGCGACGGCCGAACGGGGCGGGACCGTTCGCTTCTGGGTCCGCGACGACGGGCCGGGCGTGCCGCCGGACCGCCAGCCCGAGCTCTTCGTCCCGTTCCGGCAGCTGGCCGTGGAACGCGGCCAGGGGCACGGCCTCGGGCTGTCCATCGTCCACCACATCGTGGACAAGCTCGGCGGGCGGGCCGGCTTCGAGAGCGAGGACGGGCAGGGCAGCGTCTTCTATTTCTCGCTGCCCGCCCCGTCCGCCAGCGCCGCGTGCGCCGCGGCCAGCCGGGCGATGGGAACACGGAACGGCGAACAGCTCACGTAGCTGAGCCCCGCGCGGTGGCAGAAGGCGATCGTGGCCGGATCGCCGCCGTGCTCGCCGCAGATCCCCACCTCCAGGTCCGGGCGCGTGCGCCGCCCGAGCTCCGTACCGATCTCGAGCAGCCGGCCCACGCCCTTCTCATCGATGGAGGTGAAGGGGTTCTCCTCCAGGACCCCGTCCTCCAGGTAGTGGAGGAGGAAGCCCTTCTCGGCATCGTCTCGGGAGATCCCGTACGTGGTCTGGGTCAGGTCGTTCGTGCCGTAGGAGAAGAACTCCGCCACCTCCGCCAGCTCGTCGGCCGTGAGGGCGGCCCGGGGCACCTCGATCATGGTGCCGAACAGGTACTCCACCCGGGTACCCTGCTCCTCCATCACCCGCCTCGCCTCCTCCTCCAACGCGCGCCGCTGGATCCTCAGCTCGTTCACGTGCGCCGTGAGCGGGATCATCACCTCGGGCCGGACGGGCTGGTTCTCCCGTGCGACGGCACAGGCGGCCTCGAAGATGGCCCGGACCTGCACGCGGACGAGGTCGGGCATGAGGATGCCGAGGCGGACGCCCCGTGTGCCGAGCATGGGATTGGCCTCCCGCAGCTCCGTCACCCTGTCCAGGTGGTCCTGCTTCTGTCGGATCTCCGCCAGCGCGCCGTCGATCTGGCTCAGCGTGTGGAAATGCTGCAGCCGGACCTTCAGGTCCGCCAGATCGCGGACGAGCTCGTCGTGAGAAGGGAGGAACTCGTGCAGGGGCGGGTCGATGAGCCGGATGATGACCGGCAGCCCGGCCATGGCACGGAAGATCCCTTCGAAATCGTCCCGCTGGAGCGGCAGCAGCTGCTCGAGCGCCTCGGCCCGGTCGGTGGCCGTGCGCGCCATGATCATCCGCTGGACCAGGGGCAGCCGCTCCGGCTCGAAGAACATGTGCTCGGTGCGGACCAGCCCCAGGCCCTCCGCACCGTAGGCCCGGGCCCGCTCGGCGTCGGCCGGATAGTCGGCGTTCGCACGCACGCCCAGCGTCCGGAGCTCGTCCGCCCAGCCGAGGAGCCGCGACAGCTGTGGATTGTCGATGTCCGGAATGACCGTCTCCATCTCGCCCTCGAACAGCTCGCCCGTGGTGCCATCGATCGAGACGGCTTCGCCCTCGCGGATCACCGTGTCTCCGATGCTCATCGTTCGGGCCTCGAGGTCGATCTCGAGCCCCGCCACGCCCACCACCGCCGGCTTCCCGAACTGCCGGGCCACCAGGGCGGCGTGGCTCGTCCGCCCGCCGCTCGATGTGAGGATCCCTTCCGCCGCCAGCATGCCATGGACATCGTCCGGCTTCGTCTCCGGGCGTACCATGATCACCTTGCGCTGCTCCATCCTGCTCCACCGCTCCGCGGTGTCCGCATCGAACGCGACCACGCCCACCGCCGCGCCCGGCGACACGTTGAGCCCCGTGGCCAGCGCACGCATGTCGTGGCGGGAAGCGCTGGAGAACTGCGGGTGCAGGAACACATCCACCTGGGCCGGCGTGACGCGGCGCACGGCCGTGGCCCGGTCGATCAGCCCCTCTTCGACCATGTCCACCGCGATCCGGACCTCCGCCTGCGCGGTCCGTTTGCCGTCACGCGTCTGCAGGATCCAGAGCTTGCCGTGCTCCACGGTGAACTCCATGTCCTGCATGTCGCGGTAGTGCGTCTCGAGCCGCGCGGCGATCTCTTCCAGCTCCCCGTACGCCGCGGGCATGGCGCCGGCCATGTCCTCGATACTCTGCGTCGGCCGGGTGCCGGCTACCACGTCCTCGCCCTGCGCGTTCACCAGGTAGTCCCCGTCGAGCCGCGGCTCACCCGTCGTGGGATTGCGGCTCATCGCCACCCCGGTGGCGCAGTCGTCACCCATGTTGCCGAAGACCATGGCCTGGATGTTCACCGCCGTACCGAGGTCGTGGGGGATCCCGGCGGCGTTGCGGTAGTCCACGGCCCGCTTGCCGTTCCACGACCGGAACACCGCCTCAGTGGCCAGACGCAGCTGCTCGAGCGGCTCTTCCGGGAAGGTCTCCGACGTGTACGTCCGCACGATCTCCTTGAACTTGCGGGTGATCTCCTGCCAGTCCCCGGCCTCGAGCTCGGCGTCCGTGGCCACGCCGGCGGTCCGCCGACGGGCCGTCAGCACCGCCTCGAAGACCTCGTCCGGGACACTGAGGACCACGGACCCGAACATCTGGACCAGGCGCCGGTACGAGTCGTAGACGAACCGCGGGTCCCGCGTCAGCCGGATGAGGCCAGCGGCGACCTCGTCGTTGAGGCCGAGATTGAGGATCGTGTCCATCATGCCGGGCATGGAGAACTTCGCCCCCGAGCGACACGAAACCAGCAGGGGACGCTGCTCGTCCCCGAAGCTCTTTCCGCTCTCCGACTCGACCCGCTTCAACGCGTCCAGCTCCTGATCCCAGATCTCGTCGGGGAGCCGCTCGCCGCCCTCCAGGTAGGCCGCGCACGCTTCCGTCGTGACCGTGAAGCCGGGCGGGACCGGGACACCCAGTCGGGTCATGTCGCCCAGGTTCGCTCCTTTCCCACCAAGGAGCGACCTCACCCCGTCCCAGCTCCCCTCCCGCTCCTCCGCCAGTTCCACCTCGTCGAACCGGTACACCCACTTGCGCCCCATCTCGATCTCCTCTTCTCACCCGAGGCGGGAATCTCCACTTCATCGTTCCTGCACGCCCATGGCCGCCGGCACCCGGGCCGGGAGGGTCGGATCACGGCCTCACCGGCGCCCGGCTCAGGTACGCCGCTACATACTCCGTGGTACATCCCGCGCCTTCGGCCGATCCCGAGTCCAACTTGCCGAGCCGAAATCCGCCCGTCAACGGCGCAGTTCCCCCGCAAAATCAGGCGAAAACGGAGGCCTTAAAGAGAGACGATACTAATCGGTAGGTTCTGGGGTCAGCGCACGCCGCGGAGGCGACGGAGCTCGCGGCGGAGCTCGCCGGGAAGGTCGACCACGATCACGCGGTGCCAGTCGGCGCGCCCGAGGAAGACGTAGGCGTAGCGGTCGTGGTCGGGAGGCACGTACGCGGCGAGGCGGGAAACGCGGGTGCGCTGGCCGAGGCGGAGGAGGAGGACGTCCTCGGGGCGGTCGAGCCGAACGCGAAGGAGGGTGCCGCGGCGTGCGAGCCCGTCGATCTCGCGATCTGTGACGGACCGGGTGGCGTCGCTGCGTGCGGTGGCGAGGAGGGCGTGCGCGAGGGCCCGACCGGCGGCGAGGTCGCGGGCGTCGGTCTCCAGGGGCACGATCCGGCCCTCGTGAATCAGGGAGACGTCGACCCGCTGGGCGCGGACGGCTGAGGCCGCGGCCAGGACGAGGACGACCGCCAGGGAGCTCGACAGGAGGGGAGGGACCGACATGCCCCCGGTACACTAGGCCGGGGTATGAAGGTCCACGCGAGCTTCCTGGGCGTGGAACCGTGACGGATCCGTGATCGAGGCGGCTCACGGCGTCGCCGGAAGCGAGGGCGAAGCCGGGCGGGGCGAGCGGGAGCGAGCGGTGCTGGGGGCGCGATACCGGGATCGGCGGCGACCGGCGGCTCGGCTCTCTGGGCAGCGGGCCGCCGGCATTGACCGGGGTCGGGTAGGTGGCCATCCTTCAGATCACAATCGAGAAAGCCTCCGGAGTCGGCGACTGCGGGGGCTTTCTTCATCCGGGGCGTCTGTGTAGAGATCCTGGACGCTGGCGGGGTCCGAAGGAGGCAGCATGGTTGCGGAGGCGATGGTCCCGAGCGTTGCGGAGGTGATGGCGAGCCGCGTCGCCGGCCGGTTGCGGGGGCTCCTCGACGAGCCCGCGGGGCTGCTGGAAGAACGGCTGCTCGAGCTGGACGGGTGGACGCTGACCACGCTGCTGCGGGTCACCCGAGCGGCCGGGCCGGAGGCGGCCCCCCGGCGGGATGCGAGCGCCGCGGTCCACCTCGGGGTGGTCGGGGTGGACCATTCGTTGAACCGGCTGGTGATCGAAGAGCCGGCCGGCACGCGGGTGGTGCCTCGCGACCTGGACGATATGGACCTGACGAGCCTCGACGACGACGATCTCATTGCCGCGGCTCACTATGTGCCGGAAACGCTCCCCGGCTACATGCTCGGCTGATTCCTCGCAGGTACCGGCTTCCCATGGCGAAGACGATCATCACCGATCCCCAGAGTCGAGCGAACGTGCTGCGTGAGCTGCTGAGCGGAGACCCGCTCGTTCAGCGATTCGATCTCGAGATCCTGCGGGCGGAGGGCAGCGGCGAGAGGCTCCTGCTCCGCATCCGCCACAACGGCCGAACGTTCTCGATGGAGCGGGACGAGACGTGGAACACCATGCCGACGGACGGGCTCCTCTCCGAGCTCCGGAGTGAGCTCCTGGGGCTGGTGGCGCCGGCGATGGCGACCACCCACAGCGAGGCGCTGGTGGGACGGGCCATGCGGGGAAAGAGCTGGGCCAGCCGCGCGCGCTGAGCGGGCCGGGCGCGCGCCAGTCCCGGAGCCCCGCGTCCCGGAGCCCGGCAGTCAAGGGGCGTCCGCCCGCTCCAGCAGCGTTCTGACCTCGTCATCCGTGGTCTGATCGAACCGCTCGTACCACAGCCCCACGGCGCGGAAGGGGTGGGGGGTCAGGGAGCACACGACGGTGTCCACGAGGTCCCGGAAGGATTCGCAGATCTCGGGTGCGGCCACGGGCACCGCGATCACGAGTTCGCGCGGAAGGTGGGAGCGGACGGCGTTGGCGGCCGCGCGCATGGTGGAGCCGGTGGCCAGGCCGTCGTCCACGAGCAGGACCGTCCGCCCCTCCAGGTCCAGCTCGGGCCGACCGGCCCGGTAGGTCCGCTCCCGCCGCTCCAGCTCCTCCTGCTCCTCCGCGGCGACCCGGGCAACGGTGTCGTCGGTAATCCCCAGCTGCGCCACCACGTCCTGGTTCAGAACCCGCACGCCTCCGGAGGCGATGGCGCCCATGGCCAGCTCCTCCTGCCCGGGGACCCCCAGCTTCCGCACCAGGAACACGTCCAGGGGCGCGCCGAGCGACCGGGCCACCTCGTAGGCGACAGGCACGCCGCCGCGGGGGAGTCCCAGGACGAGGACATCCTCGCGGTCGGCGTACGCGCGGAGGTCCTCGGCCAGGCTACGGCCGGCGTCGGCCCGATCGCGGAATCTCCTGGGGGTCACCATGGGAATCCTCCGTTCAGAGCAGGGGTGCGATCATGTCATCCGCCACCGCGGACCGGGCGGAAGGGCGGGCTCCTGGTTCGGTGTGGCCATGACCAGGCTCCAGCTGGAGGGAACGAATGCCGCGCGGCGGCGACCGTGCACGTCCTGTTCCGCCACCGCCGGGCATCCGCCTT
>JBKGZE010000027.1:0-11662 GCA_046545735.1 Gemmatimonadota bacterium
CCCACGTCCCCCATCTCCGCGTCCACGCCCCCCTCCATCCCGGGCCCCTCCATGTCCATCCCCGGCATCATCCCCCGCATCTCCATGGGCTGCGTCATGATCCACGCCCCTGCCGCGCCGAGGGCCACCGCCAGGACCGCCCAGGGCGCGAACGCCCGCCGGGCGCGCTTCCGTGAGGCGTACACCGATCGGGCGATGAAGTGCAGGAGCACCAGGGATGCCAGCAGCCCGACCTCCAGCACGACCATCTCCAGCGGCAGCATCCAGTCCGGCGGGATCATGGCGCCCAGCGACCAGTCCGGCGTGCCGCCGAGCAGCCCGGCGTCGCCTCCGGCCCGGTGGAGCACCGGCACCAGGTTGAGGCCGCTGCCCAGGAAGTGGAACGCGTAGTGGGCCAGCCACATGCCGAAGCCCAGCGGCACCAGCCCCCACGCCATCCGGCGCGTGGCCGTGCGGCGCGGGACGTCGCCGCCGGCCAGGAGCCGGCTGAGCGCCCCCGTCGCGTACAGGAGCACCAGCGGGACGACGCCCAGCCCCACCACCATCACCGCCGCCCAGACCACGGCCTCGCTCCCCGTCCCCAGCGCCCGCCCGATCGCCGCCTTGGCGTCCGCCATCGGCCGGATCATGCCCGCCGCGTTCAGGAACGCCAGGAAGACCACCGCCATGACCAGCACCAGCACGTCCAGCCGCTCGCTGAACCGCCCGATCCCGGATCGCCACGGGTCGTCCTTCAGCTCTGCGCCGGGTACCCGGGGCAGGATCCCCACATTGTCGTACGGGCAGGCCTGGACGCAGTCGAGGCAGAAGGTGCAGTCCATGTTGCCCGCCTTCCGCGGCTGGAAGAGCCACAGCTCGCACCCGGACTGAACGACCCGTTCCTCGCCCGTCCGGGGATCGACCTCCCGTCGCCCGGCGATGCAGTCCTTGGTCTCGCACGACGCGCACACGTCCACGTCCCGCACCCGGACCTCGCCTGGCGAGGCGAGGGAGTTGACGAAATTGAACGAGCCGATGGGGCAGACGTGCTTGCAGAAGACGGCGCCGCGGAAGAACGCGTCGAGGACGAACGCCGCCACGAAGTAGGTGACGACCAGCCATGCGGTCCACCACGGGCTGGCCCAGAGGTCGAGGGCCTCGTACGCCCAGAAGAAGAGGACCAGCGTGCCCAGCGCGAGCCACTTGCCCGACAGCCACGACGGCCACGGCCGGTCCGCCGCGAAGAGCTTCTTGGCCAGTCGCCGGGGCAGCATGAACGGGCAGGCCATGCAGAAGAGGTTGCCGGCGAGCAGGAGCGCCAGCACCACCAGTCCCCGCCACTGGATCCACGGCGCCACGCCCGCCGTGTTCTGGGGCGAGAGCTGCGGCCCGAACAGGCCGTCGGCCACGATGACGCCCGCGAGCACGAGGAGTGGGAGCTGGAGCGCCGTGCGGGCGTGCTTCCAGCGGAGGAACCGTCCCAGCAGGGGCGCGCGGGTCAGATCGCCCCGCGCGGGCGGCGTGGGGTGGTATACCGGGAGCTCGCGGGTAGCGTTCGCCATGGAAGGCGGAAAGCTAGCGCGGGTCCGGGGCGCTGGGAAGGGAACGCTGGCTATTGCGACGCTGGCAATGCCGGCAATGCCGGGCAGGTCCTGAGGCCGCAGGGCGCCGGGTCCGCGGGCGAGCCCGCGCGCGGCTACCGCCAGATCCGGTGGGTCTGGAACGTGGTGCGACCGGCCGCGACCTGCACCGGCCCCAGGGGTACCGTGCGCCCGTCGACCTCCAGCTCCAGGTCGTGGGTCCCGGCGGGCAGCCGCAGCCGCACCAGCCGCACCTGGCCCGGCAGGAGGTGCCAGCAGCGGGTGTCGGCTCGCTCGGTCAGCAGGGTGCCCAGGTTCGTGAGCAGGCCGACGATCTGTCCGGCGGCGGGGTCCCGCTTCGCGGCCGCCTCCTTCGCGGCCGTGGAGAGGGCAACCTTCGAGACCGCCCGCGCCAGCGTCCGCGCGAGGGTGGTGGCCCGCTCGGCCTCGAAGTCGCGACGGGCGCCGCCGGCGACGTCCAGCGTCGCGACGGCATCGGCCATCCGCTCCCCGGCCCGGAGGCGGACCCCGGCTCCGCGCGGCGGCGGCTGGTACAGAACCGGCCAGGAGATGCGGAGCAGGTACGGATCGGCGTCGCAGCCGTCCTGGTCCCGGCAGTCGTCGTCCCACGGTGCGAGCCGCAGCGGCCGCTGGTAGCCGCGGTCGCGGTAGTACCAGCCCCGGTCGCCGTAGCGCGCGTTGGCGTGATAGACGACCCGGGCGGCGGCCTCCAGTGCGGCCGCCGCCTTCTCCCCCGCGTCTCCGTTCCTGAGCCGCCCGACCTGCCACCCCGGAAGCGCGATCACCACCGTCTGCTCCACGCGGTGCGGCACGTGGCCGTTCTCCACCAGCACCACGACCTCGCCTTCCGGCGCAGCGGCGCCCTGCGGCGCCATCGTGTCCTCCGGCTCCTGCGACGCGGGCGTGTCCTGCGGCGCGGGCGTATCCTCCGGGGCGGCTCGCCGGTAGGCCACTCGCGCCGCGTCCGGGTAGCCGGCGGCGTCGAAGATCAGCGCCGCCAGGGTGTGGAAGAACCGCTGTCCGACGATCTCCGTCTCCTCCCCCGCCATCCGGTCCAGCCGGGCCTCGATCCGCCTCGCCTCGACGGCAGCGGCGTCCAGGTCGCCGGCGTCGAGGTAGGCGGCGGCGGCGTCGTAGTGGATCATGAGGCGCTCGTGAGCGCCGGGGGTGTAGGCGAGTGCGCGGTCGGAGGTGACCATGGAGAGCGCCTGCTGCGAAACGCTGGTCGTGACACGCTCCTCGGCGAGGTAGGACGCGAGGTCCAGCAGCTTGCCGCTGTCGTGGTACGCGCCGGCGTAGCGGGCGGCGGTCCCGGCGAAGAGCAGGCGGACCAGGTCGTCGTCCGGCAGCGGGACCGCGCCCTCGAGGATGGCGCCGTACGCGTCGGCCGGGCGGTGGGCCAGCTCCCGGCGCAGCGCATCCTCGGGCTCGGGCAGGCCGTTGGCGGCCACGTCGTAGCCGCCCATGCTGGCGCAGCCGGAAAGCAGGAGGGCCGCGGCCAGCGCCACGACCCCTCCCGCCGCCTTCAGTTCACGCATGGCGAGCCCTCGGTCACCGGCGCTCCAGCACCACGATCCGCTCCTTCGCGTGGGCGATGGCCTCGGCCAGCTTGGCGTAGGCGTCGCCGTAGGCGTCGATCTTCTCCAGCTCCAGCTGGTGCAGGAAGCGCTGGTACTGGATCGTCGCCTCGATGGGCCGCAGCTGCTTGTCCAGCGTGGTGGCGACCCGGTACGTGATCATGGGATCGTCCGGCTTCAGGATGTGGGCCCGATCGTAGCGGTTGAGCGCCAGGTCGAACTCACCGCGCGCCGCGTAGTCGTCGCCCTCCCGCAGGAGCATGTCGGCCATGGAGGCGGCCCGCCCCTGGGTGCTCGCGTCGGCGGGCGAGCTGACCACCCGCACGCCCTGCGGCTCCCGGTACGAGTAGCTCTGGACCCGTCCGTTCGCCAGCTGTACCATCGCGATCTCGCCCACGGCGTCGGTGGGCGCGTACCGCAGGCTGCGTGGGACCAGGACGCTGGACTCACCGGAGCGGCGGACGGTCCAGGCGTCCCACGTGCTCCGGGTCGCCGCCAGCACCTGCGTCTCCGTCATCTCGAGCGCTACCTCGCCCCGGGTCAACGCCGCGCACAGCTCGCCCGCGCAGGTGGCCATGGCCTCGGCCGCGATGGAGTCTCGGCTCATCTGCTGCGTGGCCTGCTGGTTCGCCGCCTGCACGGCCGCGCCCTGCGTCTGGACCTCGGGTACCCGGTCGTCGTTCTCCAGGATCGGCTCCTGGTGGATGCGCTTGGGGGCGCACCCCGCCGCGAGGGCGGCCAGCGCGAGGATGCCGAGCGTATTCGTCGTCTTCATGGGTCGCCTCCTACCAGCCGATGCGGGGCCGCTCGATGTACTTCTTGATCTTGTGCTGCCCGGCCCAGACCTTGACGTTGCTCTCCAGGTCCGTGAGGGTGGCATCCACCTGGTAGAAGACCACCTTCTCACGACCCTCCTCGTCCTCGATGGCCGTGATCTCGCCCTGCAGCATGTAGTTCGCGCCGAGCTCGTACGCCATCCGCGACCGCGACGAGGCGCGGGCGTGCTCCTGCTGGTCCGTCCGCTCCGCCCGGATCTCGTCCCGCTCCGCCGGGCTCGCCACCATCGTCACGGCGCCGGAGTTGATCAGTGACCGCTCCAGGTCCGAGATGAACGTGTTGACGGGGATGTGCTCGAAGGTCTGGTTCCGGAACGTGCCCACGATCACCGCCGGCGCCTCACCGCCGTTGATGCTGGTGTGGCGCGTAATCCAGGCGCCGTCCAGCGTCTGGCCGATGAGCTCGTTGGCCACGAGCCTCGAATCCGTGTCGTTCCAGCGCCCGGAAAGGTCGGTCACGCTGGACGGGTCGATGCGCGATACCTGCTTGTAACAGCCGGTCGCGCCCAAAGCCACCAGCGCCAGCACCAGACCGGCCGCGGCTCTGCCCGAACGCTTCATTGGCTCCTCCAATGAGGGTGTTTCCCTGTGAATGCGCTGCTGCATGATTGTTCGTTGGCAGGCACCGGAAAGTTCCAGGACGGGTGCGACCGTCCGTCCCCGGCCGGGCCCGGCGCCTTGCCTGCCCGCGAGCGGAGCGGAGAACAACCTGTTCCCCGGATCCTGTACGGATTAGCTTGATCCAGAGCCCCGCACGAACGAGGGAGGCGGTCCATGACGGTACCTCGACTCCCCTCGACGCCCGCTGCCGGCGGCGATCCGCACCCCGCAGCAGGCCAGGCGGCCGCGTCCAGCGGGCCGAACGGCGAGCCGTTCCGCACCGCGCTGGCCGGGTCCAACATAACGGTCGCGACCTGCGACACCGAGCTCCGCTACACCTGGGTCCACAACCCGCCTCCCTGGTTCCCCGACGAGGACGTCATCGGCCGCCGGGCGGACGAGCTGGCGTCGGCCGACGCCATGGCCGAGCTGATGACGCTGAAGCGGGACGTGCTCCGCACCGGGGAGCGGGTGCGCCGGGAGGTGCCGATCCGGGTCGGGGACGAGCAGCTCTTCTACCAGATCACGGGCGAGCCGCTCCGGGACGCGGCGCAGGAGGTCATCGGGGTGGCCATCGCCGCCGCGGACGTCACGGCGCAGCGTCGGGCCGAGGAGACGCAGCGATTCATCGCCGAGACGGACGCTATCCTGACGGCCCCGCTCGACGTCGACGTCCGGATGCGCCTGATAACGGACGTGGCGATCCGGACGCTGGCCGACTACTGCATCCTGGTCCTGACCGACCCGCCCACGCCACAGCCGATCATCAGCGCGGCGCGCGACCCGGAGAAGCTGAAGGTGGTGGAGGCGCTGCTGGGGAGCTACCCGGCCGAAGAGCGCCGGGGCGCCCTCCTGGTGGAGCGGGTGCTGGAATCGGGGGAACCCCTGCTGATCGAGGACGTGGACGCCCTCAACCTCGATGTCCTGGTCGAGGACGAGCACCAGCGGGAGCTGATCCGCAGGCTGGCGTCGCGGTCCACGCTGGCCGTCCCGCTCAGGGCCACCGACCGGGCCCTCGGCGTCCTGGTCCTGGGGATCGTGGGCCCCGGACCCCGTTACACCGAAGCCCAGCTCCGGGCCGCCGGGGAAATGGCCCGGCGCGCCGCCAGCGCCATCGAGAACGCGCGACTCTACGAGGCGGCCCAGCAGGCCGTGACGGCCCGGGCGCAGATGCAGCGCGTCGTGGCGCACGACCTGCGCAGCCCGCTCAGCGTCCTTTCCTCCACCGTGCAGCTCCTGGCCGCCGGCGGCGACGCCACGGTGGCCCGACGCGCCGATATCGCCCGGCGCGCCATCCAGCAGATGGAACGGCTGATCGACGACCTGCTAGACTTCTCCAGGCTCGAATCCGGCGGGCTCAGCCTCCACAAGGAAAGGTTCTCCCCCGCCGCCCTGGTGCACGAGATGGTCGAGCTCGAGCGCGAGCACGCCGCCGGCCACGACCTGACCCTCCACGCCGAGGTCCACGACCACCTCCCGCGCTTGCACTGCGATCCCGACCGACTCCGCCAGGTCCTGGCCAACCTGCTCGCCAATGCCGTCAAGTTCACACCCGCCGGCGGCGAGATCACCGTCCGCGCCGAACCCGGCGACGGGGGCGTACGCTTCAGCGTCCAGGACTCGGGGATCGGCGTGGAGCCCGAGCAGGTCCCGCACATCTTCGACCCCTTCTGGCAATCGAAGCGCGGGGGGCGCGCCGCCGGCGCCGGTCTCGGCCTGGCCATCGCCCGCGGCATCGTCGAGATGCACGGCGGACGAATCGACGTGGCCAGCGCCGGCCCCGGCCGGGGCAGCACCTTCTGGTTCACCATCCCCGTCGAGTCGGAGACCGGCGAATAGCCGAGCCGCGTCGGCGGCCGGGGCGCCGGGAGGTCCCGAACACTGGCCGAAGCCTGCCGTCTGTCATTACGTTCCCGGTCATGACGGAGCCCGAGATCACCACGCCGGAAGCGCTGACGGAGGAGCAGGAGGTCGAGCTCTCCCTGCGGCCCCAGCGGCTGGCCGAGTTCATCGGCCAGTCGAAGGTCAAGGAGTCGCTGCGCATCGCCATCGACGCGGCCAGGCAGCGTGGCGACCCGCTGGACCACACGCTCTTCCACGGCCCGCCCGGGCTCGGGAAGACCACGCTGGCGATGCTGATGGCACGGGAGCTGGGGGTGCAGATCAGGACCACCTCGGGCCCGGTCCTGGAGAAGCCCGCTGACCTGGTGGGACTCCTGACCAACCTGATGGAGGGAGACCTCCTCTTCATCGACGAGATCCACCGGCTGCGGCCCATCATCGAGGAGTTCCTGTACCCGGCGATGGAGGACTACCGGATCGACATCCGACTGTCCGAGGGCCCCCGGGCTCAGACCATCACGATGCCGATCGAGCGGTTCACGCTGGTGGGGGCGACCACCCGCTTCGGGCTCCTCACGCCGCCCATGCGCGCCCGGTTCGGCATCATCCAGCGGCTGAACTACTACGCCCCCGACGAGCTCATGGACATCGTGGTCCGGAGCGCGGAGATCCTCGACGTCGGGTCGACGGCGGACGGGGCGGAAGAGATCGCGAAGCGGAGCCGGGGCACGCCCCGGGTCGCCAACCGCCTGCTGCGTCGGGTCCGGGACTTCGCCCAGGTGAGGGCGAACGGGGTGATCACGGGCGTGGTGGCCGATGACGCGCTGAAGATGCTGGACGTGGACGAGTACGGCCTCGACGAGATGGACGCCCGGATCATCAAGACGCTGATCGAGAACTTCGAGGGCGGGCCGGCGGGGTTGAACACGCTGGCGGTGGCGGTGGGCGAGGATCCGGGCACCATCGAGGAGGTGTACGAGCCGTTTCTGATCCAGAACGGGTTCCTCATGCGGACCCCGCGCGGTCGGGTCGCCACGAAGCGCGCGTTCCAGCGCTTCGGCTACGCGGTCCCCTCCGATCTGAGCGACCGGGGTCAGATCACGCTCTTCGACAGCGGCTCTACGGGCGAGGCCTGAGACCCGCGCCGACGTGACCACGCCCGACCTCACCCGCGCCTCCGCCTACGACTACGACCTCCCGGCGGACCGCATCGCGCAGGAGCCCGTCGAGCCGCGGGATGCGTCGCGGCTGCTGGTGGTGCGCCGGGGGGTCGAGGCGGGTGCGGACACCGGCGAGCCGGCGTTCGAGCACCGGCGGTTCCAGGACCTGGCCGAGCTGATCCCCGCCGGCGACGCCCTCGTGCTGAACGAGACCCGGGTCTTCCCCGCGCGCCTCCGGGGACGCAAGCCCACGGGGGCGCCGGCCGAGATCCTCCTGCTGCACCCCGTCTCCGAGGACGACCGGAACTGGCACGCGCTGGTGCGGCCGGGCGGGAAGCTGAAGCCGGGCCGGGTCGTGGACGTCTCCGACGGGCTGCGGGTCCGGATGGTCGACTCGATCCCCGGCGGTGGCCGGCTCGTCCGACTGGAGAGCGAGACGGGGCCCTGGGAGGCGCTGGAGCGGTGGGGCGAGATGCCCCTCCCGCCATACATCGACCGGGAGGTGCAGGACGCCGATCGGGTCCGCTACCAGACCGTCTACGCCAGCGCCGCCGGCTCGGTGGCCGCGCCCACCGCGGGGCTCCACTTCACGTCGACCCTCATGGAGGCGCTGCGCGCCCGCGGCGTCGACATCGTGACGCTGATTCTCCACGTGGGCGTTGGCACGTTCCGGCCGGTGGATGCCGACGTGCTGGAGGAGCACGAGATGCACTCCGAATGGTTCGAGGTGCCGCCGCCGGCGGCCCGTAGGCTGAACGGGGTCCGGGCGGCCGGCGGGGCCGTGTGGGCCGTGGGGACCACCGTGATCCGGGCGCTGGAGTCGGTGGCGGCGGAGGACGGGACGATCCGGTCCGGCCGCGGCTGGACCGATCTCTTCATCCGCCCACCGTACCGGTTCCGGGCGGTGGACCGGCTCGTGACCAACTTCCACCTTCCCCGGTCCACGCTCCTCATGCTGGTGAGCGCGTTCGCCGGCTACGAGCGGACCATGGAAGCGTACGCCGTGGCGGTCCGTGACGGCTACCGGTTCTATTCCTACGGCGATGCCATGGTGATCCTCTAGCCGTGCCGTCCGGGCCCGCGATGTTCCGATACGAGATCCACGCCACCGAAGGGCAGGCGCGCACCGGCACGTTCCACACGCCGCACGGGCCGGTCCGGACGCCCGCCTTCATGCCCGTGGGCACGCAGGCCACCGTGAAGACGCTGACGTCCGAGGAGGTCCGTGCCACCGGCGCGGACATGGTCCTCTCCAATACCTACCACCTCTTCCTGCGCCCGGGTCACGAGATCGTCCGGGAGCTGGGCGGGCTGCACCGGTTCATGCGGTGGGACGGTCCGATCCTCACCGATTCGGGCGGGTTCCAGGTCTTCAGCCTGGCGGACATCAACGAGGTCCGCGAGGACGGGGTGGTCTTCCAGAGCCACATCGACGGCTCGCGTCACCTGTTCACCCCCGAGCGGGTCATGGAGGTGGAGGCGGCGCTGGGCGCGGACGTGGCCATGGCGTTCGACGAGTGCCCGCCGGGGCAGGCGGACCGGGCGCTGGCCGAGGAGGCCCACGAGCGGACGCTGCGCTGGCTCGAGCGGAGCCGTCGCCGGCACGACGAACTGCGGGCCGAGGGGCTCGCCGGGGCGCAGACCCTGTTCCCCATCCTCCAGGGCTCCACCTTCCACGACCTGCGCCGCGATGCCGCCCGCCGGGTGGCCGATCTGGCCGACTGGGACGGCGCGGCCATCGGCGGGCTCAGTGTGGGCGAGCCGAAGCCGATCATGCTGGAGGTGCTGGAGACCCTCCAGGCCGACCTCCCGAGGGGTGGCCCCCGGTACCTCATGGGCGTAGGCTACCCGGACGACCTGCTCGAGTCGATCCGCCGGGGGTGCGACCTGTTCGACTGTGTGGCCCCCACCCGGAACGGGCGGAACGGCACCGCCTGGATCTGGGCCGAAGGGCAGATCAACATCAAGGCGGCGCGGTTCAGGCTGGACCCGGGGCCGCTCGACCCCCACTGTGATTGCGCCACGTGCCGGCAGTACAGCCGGGCGTACCTGCGCCACCTGTTCGTGGCCGGGGAGGTGCTGGGGCTGCGGCTCCTGAGCGTGCACAACATCCGCTTCCTCGTCCGGCTCGCGGAAACGGCGCGGGAACGGATCGCGGACGGTACATTCATGACGTGGAGCGAGGACTGGCTCGCCCGCTATCGGGCGGCGCGGGCCGAAGCGAAAGAGAGGACGAGTTGATTCCCAGCATACTGGCGGTAGTGGCGTCGCCCGAGGGCGGGCAGACGTCGCTCATGCCCATGATCATCATGTGGACGGCGATCATCGCCATCTTCTACTTCCTCCTGATCCGGCCGCAGAAGAAGGCCCAGCAGAAGCACCAGGAGATGGTCGCGGGCTTGCAGAAGGGCGACGAGATCGTCACCGATGGCGGGATCGTGGGGCAGGTCATTCATCTGAGGGAGGACCGGCTCACCATCAAGACGGCCGGCGACACCCGCATCGAGGTGGCACGTGGCAAGGTCGCCCGGGTAGTGGGTAAGGGGAGTTAGATCCGAGGGCCAAGAGTTGCGTTCGGGCGGGTGGCTGGGCCGGGTGGCGGGCCAGCGCCCGGACGCGGACGGCAGGGGAGAAGGTGCGTAGCAGATGGCGTTGTTGGAAATCCGGCTGATGGGTGACCCGGTGCTCCGGGAGGAGGCCGTGGACGTCCCGGCGGTCGATGACGGGATCCGGGCGCTGACCCGGGACATGTTCGACACCATGTACGAGTCGGACGGCGTTGGGCTCGCCGCGAACCAGGTGGGCGTGACCCGTCGTGTCATCGTGGTGGATCCCCGGGAGGAGGGCGTCCCGCCCCGGGCGCTGGTGAACCCCCGGGTCGTCTCGACCGGTTCCGAGATGGAGCGGGCCGAGGAGGGCTGCCTGAGCATTCCCGGGATCCGGGAGGTGGTGGAGCGCAAGGCCCAGGTGGTGGTGGAGGCACTGGACCTCGATGGCGAGCCCATCCGGATCGAGGCCGAGGGGCTGCATGCCCGGGTCCTCCTTCACGAGATCGACCACCTGGACGGCGTGCTGTTCCTGGACCGGCTCAGCCCGTTGAAGCGGAAGATGGCGCTCAAGAAGTGGAAGAAGGCGCGGACCGAGCAGGCCGAGACCGACCGCGGAGGCTGAGATGCGAGTCCTCTTCTGGGGCACCCCCGAGTTCGCGCTCCCCTCCCTGGGCGCCCTCATCGGAGAGGGGCACGAGGTGGTGGGCGTGGTCACGCAGCCGGATCGCCCGCGGGGCCGCGGGCGCGCGCCGACGCCGCCGCCGGTCAAGGAGTTCGCCGAGGCGGAGGGGCTGCCGGTGATGCAGCCGGAGCGGGCCCGGGCGCCGGACTTCCTGGAGGCGGCCCGGCAACTCGAGCCGGAGATCAACGTGGTGGCGGCCTACGGCCAGATCCTGAGCCGCGAGGCCCTGGATCTGGGGCCCCGCGGCTCCATCAACGTGCACGCCTCGCTGCTGCCCAGGCTCCGCGGCGCGGCGCCGATCCACTGGGCCATCATCCGGGGGCACGGCACCACCGGGATCACCACCATGCGGATGGTCGAAGCGCTCGACGCGGGCCCCATGCTCCTGCAGGTGGAGGAGCCGATCCTGCCGGAGCAGACCGTGACCGACCTGACCGTGCGGTTGAGCGAGCTCGGCGCCGAAACGCTCATCGAGACACTGGCGCTCCTCGAGTTCGACCATCTCGAGGAGAAGCCCCAGAACGACGAAGCGGCGACCTACGCGCCCATGATCACCCGTGAGGTGGCCCGGGTCGACTGGTCCCGGCCCGCGCGCCAGGTGGCCGACCTGATACGGGGCCTGGACGCGGTGCCGGGGGCCTGGACGGTGCTGGGCGACGGGACCGAGCTGAAGGTCTACCGGCCCCGGGTTGCCGATTCCGATGCGTTGGCCGGGGTCGAGCCCGATGTGGTGGCCCGAGGGCGCGAGCCGGGGGTCGTCCTGGACGTGGAGCCGGATCGGGCCGAAGAGGGGCTGCTGGTGGCATGCGGAGAGGGCGCGGTCTGGATCCGGGAGG
>JBKGZE010000028.1:0-11391 GCA_046545735.1 Gemmatimonadota bacterium
ACCCGCGCCCCGCGCGGTCGCCAGGCGAGCGCAGCGAGCCCCGGCGATCGAACCCGCGCCCCGCGCGGTCGCCAGGCGAGCGCAGCGAGCCCCGGCGATCGAACCCCGCGTCAGCGGGTCCCGCGGGAGCGCAGCGACCGTCCAACCGTGAGGAACGACACCGATTTCTTGTCGGACCCTACCGGGGGGCGTACTATCCGGCGAGTCCCCGTTCGTTATGGCCCACGCGCCCGGGAGCTGTGCACATGGACGTCCTGATTCTGTCGCGGCTGCAGTTCGCGGCGACCATCATGTTCCACTACCTGTTCCCTCCGCTGACCATCGGTCTGGCCATGGTCATGGTGTACCTGGAGGGGCAGTACCTGCGGACGAAGGACCCGGAGTACGAGGCGGCGGCGAAGTTCTGGACCAAGATCTTCGCGGTGAACTTCGCCATGGGCGTGGCCACGGGGATCGTGATGGAGTTCCAGTTCGGGACGAACTGGGCCAACTACTCCCGGTTCGTGGGCGACGTCTTCGGCTCGGCGCTGGCCGCGGAGGGGATCTTCGCCTTCTTCCTCGAGTCGGGGTTCCTGGCAGTACTGGTGTTCGGCTGGGACCGGGTATCGCCGAAGATGCACTTCTTCTCCACGCTGATGGTGGCGATCGGGGGGGTATTCTCGGCGGTGTGGATCGTGGTGGCGAACTCGTGGCAGCAGACCCCTGCCGGGCACCAGATCGTGGAGCACGAGGGGGTCATGCGGGCCGAGATCACGGACTTCTGGACCATGGTGTTCAACCCGTCCAGCATGATCCGGCTCAGCCACGTGCTGATCGGCGCCTTCATCCTCGGCGCCTTCTTCGTCATGAGCATCGGCGCGTGGTACGTCCTGCACGGGCGGCACCAGGAGTTCGCGAAGCGGACCTTCGGCGGCGGTCTGCTGCTGGGGCTGTTCGCGTCGATCCTGGCGCCCATCACCGGCGACATCCACGGCCGCATCGTGGCCGAGTACCAGCCCACCAAGCTGGCCGCGATGGAGGGGCTGTACACCACGCCGGAGGCCGGCGCGCCGCTCCACATCTTCGGGATCGTCGACCACGAGGCGCGGGAGGTGAAGGCGGACATCACCATCCCCGGCGCGCTCAGCTTCCTGGTCCACCGGGACTGGAACGAGCCGGTCCCCGGGCTGGACCAGTTCCCGGAGGAGCACTGGCCGCCCGTCGCCATCACCTTCTACAGCTTCCACACCATGGTGGCGCTCGGGATGCTCTTCATCCTCCTCACCGCCGTGGGGCTGTGGTACCAGTGGCGGGGCACGCTCGTCGAGCAGCGATGGCTGCTCTGGATCTTCGTCTTCGCCGTGATCGGGCCATACGCCGTGAACCAGCTGGGCTGGGTCACGGCCGAGGTCGGACGCCAGCCGTGGTCGGTGCAGGGGCTGCTCCTGACCGAGGACTCCTTCTCCACCAACCTGTCGGCGGGCGAGGTCCTGGGATCGCTCGCGGGGTTCGGTGTGATCTACCTCCTGCTGCTCCTGGTCTACCTGTTCGTCATGAACGACAAGATCCAGCGCGGGCCCGAGCCGGTGACGGCCATGCCCGAGGAGACGCGGGCCGGGGACCTGATGGAGGCGGCCTCCCGGCGAGTGCGGGAGGAGCGGTTCTCCATGACCGAAGCCCACGGGGAGGAGGAGCCCGGGTACCCGGAGGGCCGGGAGGACGAGCCCCGCAGTCGGGGCGAGCCGGGCGGAGGTGAGCGTGGCGGGGGCGGACGGGCCAGGAGCGAGCCCGACGGTGACCGACGGAACGGAGAGGAGGACTGACCATGGACATCTACATCTTCTGGTTCGCTCTCATGGGCATCCTCCTCACGGGGTACGCGATCCTCGACGGCTTCGATCTCGGCGTCGGGATCCTGCACCCGCTGGCCCGCAGCGACGAGGAGCGGCGGCTGGTCATGAACTCCATCGGCCCGCTCTGGGATGGCAACGAGGTCTGGCTCGTGACTTTCGGCGGCGCGCTCTTCGCCGCCTTCCCCATCGCCTACGCGGCGGCGTTCAGCGGCTTCTATCTCGCCTTCATGCTCCTCCTGTTCGCCCTGATCTTCCGCGCCGTCTCACTGGAGTTCCGCAGCAAGCGGGAGCACGTCCGCTGGCGCGGCTTCTGGGACTGGGCCTTCTTCGCCGCCAGCTTCCTCGCCAGCTTCCTCTTCGGCGTGGCCGTCGGGAACGCCGTGCAGGGGGTGCCGCTCGGACCCGAGCAGCAGTTCGTGGGCGGGATCGTCGACCTGCTGACGCCGTACCCGATCCTGGTCGGGGTGCTGGTGGTGGCGACCTTCGCCATGCACGGCGCCATCTACCTGTACCTGAAGACGGAGGGCGCGCTCCAGGAGCGGATCCACGGTTGGATGTGGCGCACGTTCGGCTTCTTCCTGATCGCGTACGTCCTCACCACCATCTTCACGCTGGTCCTGGTGCCCCACGCCACCGTCAACTTCCGCGACATCCCGCTGGCGTGGACGGTGGTGGTGCTGAACGTCCTGGCCGTGGCCAACGTGCCCCGGGCGATCTACCGGGGGAAGGCGTTCGCGGCCTTCCTGTCCTCGGCGGCCGCCATCGCCGCGCTGTCGTTCCTGTTCGGGATGGCCATCTTCCCCAACATGCTGGTCTCGAGCATCGACCCGGCATACAACCTCACGATCTACAACGCCGCCAGCTCGGAGACGACGCTGGGGATCATGCGGCTCATCGCCTTCCTCGGGATGCCGTTCGTGCTCGCCTACACGATCGTCATCTACTGGGTGTTCCGCGGGAAGGTGAAGCTGGGCGCCCACAGCTACTGAGCGCGGCTGCCGAGCGCGACTGCGACGCCGGGCTACCGCTGCCGGCTATGAACGCCGCCGCCGCAGGCGGCGCAGCACCGACCGCGCGGCGTGATAGCCGCACATGCCGTGAACGGCGCCGCCGGGCGGCGTCGACGCGGAGCAGAGGAAGAGGCCGGGGTCCGGCGTGGCGTACGGGTCGAGGCGCGGCGCGGGGCGGAAGAGGAGCTGGGGCACGTCCTGCACGCCGCCATTGATGTCGCCGCCCACGAGGTTCGGGTCGTGCGCCTCGAGCGCGCGCGTGTTCATGGTGCTGCGCGCCAGGATCGTGTCCCGGAAGCCGGGGGCGAAACGCTCCACCTGGCGCTCCACCGCCGCCGTCATGTCGCGCGTCGAGCCGTGCGGGACGTGGCAGTACGCCCAGGCGGTGTGCCTCCCCTCGGGCGCCCGCGACGGGTCGAATAGGGTGGGCTGGGCGAGGAGCACGAACGGCTCCTGGTCGTGCTCCCCGTTCCAGGCGGCCTCGGCCGACCGGGCGATCGCTCCCGCGCTGCCGCCCAGGTGCAGCGTCCCCGCGCGCCGGCAGTCCGGGTTCGTCCACGGGATCGGCTCCGAGAGCGCCCAGTCGACCTTGAACGCGCCGGGGCCGTAGCGGAACCGCCGCAGCCGGCGCCGGTAGCGGGGCGGCAGGCGGTGCCCCGCCACGGCCAGCACCTGCCGGGGCGTGAGATCCAACACCACCCTCGCAGGCAGGAGCGCGTCCACGTTGTCCACGTGGCTCCCCGTCACGATCCGGCCGCCCCGTTCACGCAGCAGTCCGGCCAGGGCATCGGCGATGGCCTGCGACCCGCCCCGGGCCACCGGCCAGCCGGCGCCGTGGCCGGCGGCGGCGAGCATGATCCCGAACGCCGCCGAGGGCGAGCGGTCCATGGGCAGGAGCGTGTGCCCGGCGATGCCGACGAAGAAGGCGCGGGCCCGGTCGCCATCGAAATAGCGGCGGGCGAGCCCCATGGCGGACTGGAACCCCAGGATCCCGAAGCGGGCCATGAGGAAGGGGTGGCGCGGGGCGCGGAGCGGGGGCGCCAGCGCGTCGTCGAGGAGCGCCGTCCAGTCCCGGGCGAACGGCGCCATCAACCGCCCGTACGCCTCGCCCTCGCCGAGGGTTGCACCCGTCTCGTGCACCGAGCGGAGCAGAAGGGCCGCGCCGCCATCATCGAAGGGATGGGCCATGAGGACCGGCGGGTGTACCCACTCGAGACCGTGATCCGCCAGCGGCAGCGCCCGGAAGGAGGGCGAGCCCGCGCCCATGGGGTGGACGGCCGAGCAGACGTCGTGACGGTAGCCCGGTAGCGTGAGCTCCTCCGTCCGGGTGCCGCCCCCGATCCGCGCCGCCTGCTCGTACACCGTGACGGCGAGCCCGCGATCGGCCAGCGCCACGGCCGCCGTCAGCCCGTTCGGCCCCGCGCCTACGACCGCGATCTCCACGTCCGCCATCCCTGCACCGCTGTCTCCGGCCGCCACGCGTGCATCGCCGTCCCCGGAAGCGTTTCGCGCCCCCCCGCCGGCCTGGCGCTCGACCAGCCGGCGGGCCGTCCGGGCGAGCGGCGAGTGCATGATCCGGGCCCTCGATCCGGCACGCTCCGGGCGTAGCCAGCGGAAGGGATTGCCGAGGTTGCCCATTCATATACCACCCTTCATGTTCGTAGCCATGGCCGGACAGCCTCCGGCGGACGAGCTGCCGGGGGCGGCTAGAAGACACCAGCGCATGGAGGTGCGTGTGACACGTTTTCGTGCGACGCTACTCATAATCACTGCCCTGCTCATCCCCGGGTCGATGCTGGCCCAGACCAGCCAGACGGGGGCCATCCAGGGCACTGTCCTGTCCACGAGCGGGGAGCCGATGCAGGGGGTTCAGGTCGAGTCGGCCCAGCCCGATGGCTCGTATCGCCAGACTACCCTGACCAACGAGGACGGCCGGTTCCGGATCGCCTTCCTGCCCCCCGGTGAGTACAACGTGGAGTTCATCTCCATCGGGTACCGCACCACGCGGCTGGAGGGTGTGACCGTCCGGGTCGGCGACGCCACGACGGTGGAGATCGAGATGGGCGAGGAGGCGATCGAGCTCGATCCGATCACGGTCGCGGCCACCGCGCAGCTCATCGACAAGAACACGTCGGCGGTCTCGACCCGCATCGACAAGGAGGCCATCGACGTGCTGCCGGCGCCGCGGGTCGCCACGAGCCTGCTCCAGTTCGTGCCGGGCGTGCGGCCGGGCCAGGTATGGGGTGGCTCCACGTCGCAGGCCAACTCCTACATGCTGGACGGCGTGAACGTGAACGACCCGGGCTTCGGCGGGGACTTCCTCCTCCCGAACGTGGACTGGATCGAGGACTTCCACGTGCGCGGTCTCGGCGCGGGCGCCGAGTACGGGAACTTCCAGGGCGGTCTCATCAACATCGTGACCAAGACGGGGAACAACACGTTCCAGGGCGGTGTCCGCTTCAACTACGAGGACGCGGACCTGAACGCCAGCAACATCAATCTCCGCGAGGTGGGGGCGGAGCAGGCGCGGCGGTGGGAGGTGAACGCCGAGGCGCGGGGTCCCATCCTCCGGGACAAGCTGTACTACTACGCGTCCGTCCAGGAGCTCCGGACCGACTACCAGGTGGTGGACGCCGCGGCCACGGGTGAGGAGATCGTCTTCCAGCCGCAGCTCGAGGAGCGGCGCGAGTTCAAGGCGCTGGGCAAGCTGACCTGGCAGGCCACGCAGAACGACATCTTCAACCTGTCCCTGGGGAAGGATGACGTCTTCGTCGACAACGACGGACTCGGCAGCTACGACATGCCGGCCGCCGCCTCACGGGAGGAATCGCCGGCCACGTTCGGCAACATCAGCTGGCAGCGCTCCTTCACCGGCGGCGACTTCCTCCAGCTCAAGGTCACCGGCTACGCCGGCGAGTTCGATATCCTGCCGTACCACGGCAACACCCCCGCGGTCCGGCTCCTGTCGAGCCCCCAGTACCAGTACGCGAACGCCACGTACCGGCGGGATCGGGCTCCGAAGAACGTCAACGCCGACCTTGACTACGACATCTTCTTCGACATCGCCGGCACCGCCCACCACGTGAAGGTGGGCGGCACGTACGGCGTGGGCTGGTGGGACGAGGAGCGCCGGCGCAACGGCGGCTTCACCTGGCGGCCGGACCCGGGCGATGGCGAGCAGGTCGACCCGGACGACCCATCCACCTGGGGGTTCATCAGCAGCGACTGGGGCGGCGACATCAACCTGCACGCCCGTTCGGTGAACTCGGCCGCGTTCATCCAGGACTACGTCCAGCTCTCTGACCACGTGGGCCTGAACGCCGGCCTGCGCGTGGGCTACTGGGAGGGCTGGATGCAGGACAGCGTGGGCGTGGACACGAAGGTGGCGAGTGACGTGGGCCTCGCGCCCCGCCTCGGTGCCACCGTCGACCTGTTCGGCGACGAGCGCTGGGTCGCCAAGACCCACTGGGGCCGCTACTACCAGAGCATGTTCGCCCTCATGTTCGACCGCTGGGAGGGCGCGGACGTGTTCACCGACCTCGAGTACTGGGACTGGGCGGGCACCGAGCTGCCGGACCCGGACCGCGTCTACACCATCGAGGAGCGGGACCAGTACTTCGAGTTCTGGTCCTCACAGGGCATCGGCTCCGAGGTGGGCCCCATCGTGGACTACTCGCAGCCGTTCATGGACCAGTGGATGGTCAGCCTCGAGCACGCGTTCGGGGACGGCTGGAAGACCGAGCTGCTCTACGTGAACCGGCAGAACAAGGACATCCTGGCCCTCGTGGACCGGAACCTGGCCTCCAACTACACCCGCATCGAGAACGTGCTCGTCTGGGACTGGCGCGAGGACCAGGCCGTGATCGACCAGGACGGGGACCCGCTGGTCCTCCCGGAGATGTACATCAGCAACGATGACATCCAGTACGTGGGTGGCGCGACGGGCCTGCCGGATCCCAGCACCCTCTCGTACGATCCCGACCTGGTCATCACCAACACGGACGAGGCGGAGCGGACTTACCACCAGGTCCAGCTCAACGTCCACGGCCGGATGGACTGGCTCAGCGGGATGGCGTCCGTGGCGTGGACCGACCTGACAGGCAACTTCTTCACCGTCAACGGCTACGCCAGCTCGGGCGGTACGGGGGCCGGCGCGTTCGTGCGGCCCAACGAGCAGGTCAACTTCCACGGCGCCCTCGGCGGCTACAGCGACTGGGAGTTCAAGCTGAACCTGTCCGCCGACCTGCCGGCGGAGTTCCGGGCCGGCGTCTTCAGCACGTACTACTCGGGCGACCACTACACCCCGTACTACTCGATCGACGACCGGGATCACGACTTCTTCATGATCCAGGGCGCCGACACCACCTACCTCGACCCCGACCTCCTCTACGGGGTGGCCGGCGAGGACATCTACCTCGAGGAGCGCGGCAGCCGGACCTACCCCGGCGAGTTCGTCACGGACCTCCACTTCGACCGCGCCTTCCGCTTCGGCGGCCAGGCCCTGGTCGTCGGGCTGGACGTGTTCAACCTCTTCGGCGAGGACGCGGTCCGGTCCGTCAAGACGAGCGTCACAGGGCAGCTGCCGGACGACCCGACCACACTCTTCGATGCCGTGCGCCGGCGCACCCCGCCGCGCACGCTGCGTCTGACGGCGTCCTTCCGCTTCTGAGCGGGCCGGACGATCCGGGATGGAGGAACGAGCCCGGCGGGCGTCAGCCCGCCGGGCGCTCCCTTGTCGCACCGAACCACGGATACAGCCATGCATGGTCTCGTTGTCCACCTTCGCCGGTCCGGCCTGCTGCTCGCGGCCCTTCTCGTGCTGCTGGGGCTCGCGCCTTCGCCCGACCCGGGGCACCTGGTGATCATCGGCGGCGGCAGTCGCCCCGCCTACATGATGGAGAAGATCGTGGAGCTGGCCGGCGGGGACGCCTGCCGGATGGTGGTCATCCCGATGGCCAGCGCCGATCCGGTGGACGTGGCGCGCTACCAGCGGGGGCAGCTGGAGGAGGCGGGCTGTCCGGACGTGAGCTTCGTCCGTTTCGACAGCGTCACCGCGAACCACGACAGCATCGTGGCCGCGCTCGATGACGCCACCGGGATCTTCTTCTCCGGCGGGAATCAGAACCGGCTCACGGCCCACATGCTCGGCACGAGGATGCTGGAGCGGGTCCGGGCGATCCACCGGGAGGGCGGCGTACTGGCCGGGACAAGCGCCGGCGCCGCGGTCATGAGCGAAATCATGATCACGGGCGACGAGGCGCTGCGCCCGGACGCCGAGTACCCGTTCACCACGATCGAGCGAGGGAACGTGGTCACGGCCGAGGGCTTCGGGTTCGTGACCCGCGCCATCATCGACCAGCATTTCATCGCGCGGCAGCGCCAGAACCGGCTGATCTCCGTGGTGCTCGAGAACCCGGAGCTGGTGGGCGTCGGGATCGACGAGTCCACCGCGATCATCATCTCCGACCCCGGCGAGTTCCAGGTCTTCGGCGACCACACGGTCATGGTGATCGACGCATCGGAGGCCACCGGGATCGGGACGGACGCCGACGCCGACGCCGACCTCGTGGGCCACGGCCTGAAGCTCCACCTCCTCGGGAGCGGCCAGCGCTACGACCTGGTCCGTCGACGCGTCATCCAGGAGTAGGCCATGAGCGCGACAGCGGCGCGGGAGCCCGGTCGCCCGCGCTTCCGGGCGCCGGACACGTACGTCATCATCTTCTTCGTCGTCGTGTTCGCGGCGGCGCTCACGTACCTGATCCCGGCCGGCTCCTTCGAGACCACCACGGTCCGGTTCACGGACGCTGCGGGCGCGGTCCAGGAGCGGGAGGTGCTGGTCCCCGGCAGCTTCGAGCTGCTCCGCGACGACCAGGGCGACCCCGTCCGTCGCGGCGCGCCCCTCTTCGCACCGGGCGGCGAGGCCGGCCTCTTCAACTACGCGTTCGAGGGGCTCGTCTCCGGGAGCAAGTGGGGCGCCGCCATCGGCGTGGTCGCCTTCATTCTCATCATCGGCGGCGCGTTCGGGATCGTGCTGCGGACCGGCGCCATCGAGGCGGGCATTCTGGCCGTGATCCGGAAGACCTCGGGCGCCGAAGCGCTCGTGGTGCCGGTCATGTTCGTGCTGTTCTCCCTGGGCGGCGCGGTCTTCGGGATGGGCGAGGAGGCCATCGCCTTCGCCATGATCCTCGTGCCGCTCGTCGTCGCCCTCGGCTACGACGCGATCGTCGGGGTGCTCATCACGTACGTGGCCACCCAGGTCGGCTTCGCCACATCGTGGATGAACCCGTTCAGCGTCGCCATCGCGCAGGGCGTAGCCGAGATCCCCGTCCTTTCCGGCGCGCCCTTCCGGATCGCCATGTGGGCCTTCTTCACCCTCTTCGCCGGCGGGTGGACCTGGTGGTACGCCCAGCGGATCCGGCGCGAGCCGTCGCGCTCCCCGCTGCACGGGTTGTACACGCCGGCCGCCGACGAGACCGGGGGCGCCACGCCGGTGACGGGAGCGACCGGGGGCGCCGCGAAGGCGACGGGGCCGACCGGGACCAGCGCGCCCGACCCGGCCTTCACCCTGGGGCACAAGCTCGTCCTGCTCACGGTCCTGGCCGCCGTGATCTGGGTGGTCTGGGGCGTCATCGCCCGCCAGTACTACATCCCGGAGATCGCCACGCAGTTCTTCGTCATGGGCGTGGTCGCCGGCATCATCGGCGCGGCGTTCCGGCTGAACGGCATGGGCGTGAACGAGATCGGCAGCGCCTTCCGCGCCGGCGCCCGCGACATCCTGGACGCGGCGCTGATCGTCGGGATGGCCAAGGGGATCGTCCTGGTCCTGGGCGGCGACACCCCCACCACGCCCACCGTGCTCAACACGCTCCTGCACGAGGCCGGCGGCCTGATCGACGACCTGGCGCCCGCGCTCTCCGCGTCGTTCATGCTCGCGTTCCAGTCCGTCTTCAACTTCTTCGTGGTCTCCGGCTCCGGCCAGGCGGCGCTGACCATGCCGCTCATGGCGCCCCTCGCCGATCTGGCCGGCGTGACCCGGCAGGTGGCCGTGCTCGCGTTCCAGCTGGGAGACGGCTTCACCAACATCATCGTGCCCACGTCCGGCGCCCTCATCGGCACCCTCGGCGTGGCCCGGGTCGACTGGGCCATCTGGGCCCGGTTCATCTGGAAGTTCCTGCTGGCCATGTTCGCCGCGGCGATCGCGTTCGTCGTGCTCGCCGTGGCCATCGGCTACCAGTGACGCCGCGACCCCACGACCCGGAACCCCGACCCCGCGACCCTCACCACCGCCCGCGCACCGACCATGACCACCGACCGCACCGAGACCGCCGCGCCGCTCCTGATCCGGGACGCGGACGTCTACGCACCCGAGCCGCTGGGCCGCCGCGACGTATTCTGCGCCGGCGGCGCGGTCGTGGCCCTGGAGCCGGAGCTGACGCTCCCCGCGTCGCTCGGAGTCCGGGTGGTGGAAGCGGGCGGCCGGACGCTGGTGCCGGGGTTGATCGACGGACACGTTCACATCGCCGGCGCCGGCGGCGAGGGCGGCCCGGCGACGCGCACGCCGGAAGTGCCGCTGTCGCGGCTGGTGGAGGGCGGGATCACCACCGTCGTGGGCCTGCTCGGGGCGGATGGAGCCACCCGGACCGTCGAGAGCGTGCTGATGAAGGCCAGAGCGCTCCGGGCCGAGGGGCTCTCCACCTGGATCTGGACGGGCGCCTACCCGATCCCCACACCCACCCTGACCGGAGACGTCACGCGGGACCTGGTCCTGTTCGAGGAGGTGATCGGCGCCGGTGAGATCGCGATCTCCGACCACCGCTCCTCCAGCCCCTCGGTCCAGGAGCTGGTCCAGCTGGCCAAGGCGGTCCGCCTCGGCGGGCTCCTGGGCAGGAAGAGCGGGCTGGTCCACCTCCACCTGGGCGACGCCGAGGACCCGTACCGCCCGATCCGCGACGCCGTCGCCACCAGCGAGCTGACCTTCCGACAGTTCCACCCGACCCATGCGAACCGGAGCCGTGCCGTCTTCGAGGAAGCGAAGCGATACGCACGGCAGGCCACCGTGGACATCACCACGGCCGCGTGGGCCGCCTTCCCCGATGAGGAGGTCAAGCCCGCACGGGCGCTGCGCGAGCTCCTGGATGCGGGCGTGCCCCTCGAGCATGTCACCTTCACCTCCGACGCCGGCGGCTCGCTCCCGCAGTTCGACACGGACGGACGGCTGATAGCGCTAACCACCGGCCGGCCAGACTCGCTCTGGCGCGAGGCCCGCGATGCCGTGCGGGAGGAGGGGTTCCCTCTCGAGGAAGCCCTGCTCCCCGTCACCGCCACGCCCGCCCGACTGCTCCACCTTCCCGGCAAGGGCCGGATCGGCGCCGGCGCCGACACCGACCTCCGCCTCCTCGACGACCTCGAGCCCTCCTGGGTGGTCGCACGCGGGCGGCCGCTCATGGAAGAAGGCGTGCTCATCGCGCGCGGCACGTTCGAGTAGCCACCGCTGACAGCCGCGCTCGGAGGGCGGGGCAGCCCCCGGGCGGCCCGGGGCCGGCCAGGGC
>JBKGZE010000029.1:0-11262 GCA_046545735.1 Gemmatimonadota bacterium
GTTCCGCATCGTGCTGCCCGTGGTGCACCTGGCGCAGGACGGCTACGGCGGCGGCCTGGCCGTGGGCGGGACCGACCCCATCGGGCGCCTGTCGTGGCAGCTCCAGGCGGCGTACGGCAGCGACGCGGCCCCGGCGGGCGGCGCGTTCCGGCTGCGCTACCGGGGGATCCGGCCGTGGCTGCACGTGGAAGGGTTCCTGGTCCGGAATCGGCTGCCGGGCACGCCCGCCGGCGGGTCGGCGGGCGAGACGGCGAGCGGGACCAGCGATTCGCCGCTCGCCCTGTTCGATGGTGATGGCCACGCGGGCGCCCTCGCGGCGCTCGAGCTCCGGGCGCAGCGCCTCGGGCTGTCGCAGGGTGTGCGCGCGGGCGGGTCGGTGGGGCGGCTCGCCGGGAGCGAGGCGAGCCGCGCACTGGCGTTCGGCGAGTACGATGCCGCGCTCCGGCAGGGCCCCGGCCACTGGTGGCTCGGCCAGACGCTCAGGGCGCACGGCGCCGTCGGCCGCACCGGGAGCCTGGACTGGACGCGCTGGCTCGTCTCCGGCTCCCTCGAGCTCCGTGGGGAGGAGCGGGGGCTGCGGGCGACCGCCACCCACGGGCGGACCGACGCGCCGGCCGGCGCGTTCGAGGCGTTCGCGGTGGGCGGGACCGGGGCCCTGCTCCACGACCCCGCCGTCCTCTCGCAGCAGCTGGCCATGCCCGCCCTCGCCCTCGGCGAGATCCGCGGCGACCGCGTGACCACCGTCATGGCCGAGCTCGATGGCGTGCTCCCCGTCACATCCTTCTTCTGGGCCGGCGACGCGGAGGGGAACGGGCGAGACTGGACGCGGTTGATCGGCTCGCGCGTCGATCTCGACACCGACCCCATCCCGTACCTCCGGCTCCCCGGCGCCCGGATCAGGGCCGGGATCGGCTACCTCCTGGACGGGGTGGCGGAAGGGGACTGGCGGGCGTGGCTCACGGTGGGATACACGCCCTGAGGCCGGCTCCGGCGGTGGGCGGCCCCACCGGAGACGCGAAGAGGCGCCGTGCCCATCGGGACACGGCGCCTCTCGTGACCTCGTCAGAGGTTGTCCGACGTCAGCCGATTACTGCGTCGCCGTGACGACCGGGCAGAGCGTCGAGTTTTCTTCCATGTAGTCCAGCGCGGCCGTGGCGAGCGCCGGCACGTAGCGCGGCTGGTGCACGCCCCAGCTGCCGTCCCTCACCAGGCCGGTGTACACCAGGTACGCGGCCACGAACGGCTCCGGATGGTCACCGACCACCGGACTGAAGTAGGAGTCGACCCGCGCCTGCTCCGGCGGCCGCTCCTCGTCGATCTCGATCACGCCCTCGGCCTCGAGACACGCACCGAGGTTCTCCAGCGTCTCGCGCACCTCTGTCTGCACGCTGCCGTAATCGAAGCCGCCGCCGTGACACGCGGCGCAGACGTCCTCGTCCGGCAGGAAGGTGTGGTGCAGCGTCCCGTCTGGCACCGGCATGGGATCGATGCCGAGGTCCTCGATGCCGAAGCCCATGTGGCAGCCGTTGCACGACAGCTCATCGTGCGGCCCGAACGAGCCGGTCGTCTCCACGCCGAACTCGAAGTCCTCGGGCAGCAGCGACATGAGCACATTCGCCTGCGTGCTATAGTGCAGGTTGTAGTGCGTCGCCGGGATGGCGAACATCTGGTCGAGCGGGGCATCGAAGGACGGCCACTCGTCCTCGGCCCGCGCCATGTGGCACGACGCGCAGAGGTTCGAGCCCACGGTGGCTTCGCCGTCAAAGCTGAAGTCCACGGTCTCGCCCGTCACCTCCAGTGTCACGGGATCCGTCGAACCTTCCGTCAGGGCGTAGTCGTCACCCGTGAAGTCGGTGTGGATCTCGTGACACGTCCGGCACGTCAACGACGCCACGCCTTCCTCGAAGTTCGGATCCTCGCCCGCCGCCGCCGCCACGAAGCCCTGGCTCGTGTGGCACGCCACACAGCCGCCGCCGGCGTAGTCGGGTCCCCGGACCTCGAACTGAGGGAACCCGTGCGCCGACAGCGCGAACTGCTGCTCCACGGCCACGATGGTCGCGTCGTCGTGGTGACAGTCCGCGCACGTGTTCAGCGCGCTCTCACCGGCCGGGCCGCGCGGCCCTTCCGGGCCCTCGGGCCCCTCCGGTCCGGCCGGGCCGCGCGGGCCCGTCGGACCCTCGCATGCCGCCACCGAGAACGCAACGAACGCCGCGCTCAACAACAGGGGTAGCTTTCTTCTCATGTCTCTCGCCTCCCTTTCGGGTAGTTGCGAAGAATAGTGGACCTGCTTCCCTCTCCCCGTCGTGGCTCGCGCTCCCACGTCCTCATCAACGTGGATCCGGCACGTCCGCGTCAACGTGTCAACCGAAGGGCTGGAGGCACTGACCCCCTCCCATCGCCATGCGGCGAGTGCTCACGCCCCGGGGGGATTAGCATATTATGGACCGCCGAAACGAAATGCTATACGGTATTCTCAACTGTGTACGTGGGGCAAGTCCTTACAGATTGATAGTTTACGTGGGTTGATCATTTCGGCGGAGGGCGGGACAGTCGGGCAGGGCATCCGTTGACTGGCGGATTGTGCGGGGGCGCTCAGAACAGGGTCCAGGTCGCTCCGGCCATCCAGAGGACATCGTGCTGGAGGCCGTCCCAGTACGTGCTGATGGCGTCGCGGACGAGGAAATCCAGGTTGACGCCGCTGAGGCGTATGGTGAAGCCGCCACCGGCGTTTCCGACCCAGACCACGCCCTCCTCGGGCGGGATGAGGCTCCGGTCGGCGTTTTCGAGGGGAGCGGTGTCGAAGTCGTAGCGCTTGGCGCCGACGCCGCCGGTGACGTAGGGCTGAACGCCGAAGGGGAGCTGGAACCGGGTAGGGAGGGCCAGATCGAGCGACCCGATGGTGATGGCGGACGGGATGTAGTAATGCGTCCGCTCGGTGTAGGGGGGCTGGAAGCCGACGGGCGGGTGGGTGACGGCGTGGGCCACGTAGGTCTCGCCGTCGACGGTCCGAAGCACCTCGGCGCGGATCCACAGCGCGTTGTCGCCGATCTCGAGCTCGGCGGAGGCCCCGATGACGGCGGCGCGCTGTATGGCGGCCTCGGTCCATTCGAGGTCGCCGGCGCCGAGGTGGGCGAACTCGGCGTAGAACCAGTCGGCGGGGGTGACCATGCCCAGGCGGGGCGTGATGCGCAGGTCCACGTCCTGGGCGGCGGCCCCTGCGGTGAGGGTCAGGAGCAGTGCGGCGGCCCCTGCGGTGAGGGTCCGGAGCGGTGCGGCGGCCCCTGCGGTGAGGGTCCGGAGCGGTGCGAAGGGGGCGAGAACCGTGGCATTCATAGAAGTATCCGAAGCCGCTACTCGCCGTCGGCGGTGGTGCCCACGAGGCGGTCGGTTCGACGGCCGGTCGGGCGGCGGCCTTCCTGGTCGTGCTCGTGCTCCCGGTGGTCGCGGACGCCGGTGAGCAGGTAGTCGATCACGTCGTCCGCGCTGTAGTGGGTGCGGCCCTGGGTGAAGCGCTGGATCCGTACGAGGTCGTCGCCGCTGGTGAGGAGCGGGCGCTCGGGGCCGTCCTTCCGGATCTGCGGGTGCCCGATGTCGGCCATGAGGGCGTTGCACAGGCACTTGCGGCCCGTGGTCTCGGCCTCCTGACCGCCCTTGCGGGTGAACGTCCTGACCGGCTCGGCGGCGCAGCGGTAGTCGATCCGGCCGTCGTCGCGCTTGTACGCGGTGCGCAGGTATCCGAGGTCGCACACCCGCGTGCGCCGCTGGTAGCTTTCCCGGCTCGAGTTCGTGCCCTCGATCTGGACCACCTTGAACGGGAACCCGGTGGGCGAGGCGCGGAGGTCGGTCCTGACGTCGACCTCCCCCGCGTGGACCTGCCGGAGCACCTTCTCCTTCAGGTCGGCGTCGAGACCGCTCTCGTCCGTGTACGCGAACAGCGTCCCGACCTGGATGCCGGCGGCGCCGGCGGCGAGCGCTTCCTCCAGGTGCTCGGGGGACCCGGTCCCGCCCGCGAGCCAGAAGGGGAGCCCGAGTTCCGCCAGGGCCTCGACGTCGACGGTGTCCCGGTCGCCGTAGACGGGCTCCCCGCGGGCGTCCGTCTCCAGCTTCCCCCGGGGCGGGGCGTTGTGCCCGCCCGCGGTGGGCCCCTCCACCACGAACCCGTCCACCCGGCCGTTCGCCTTGCGGACGAGCATGGAGGCCAGGGTGTGGGACGAGACGATGGGGAGGAAGCGGGGGCGCTTCAGCGCGGGGGGCGCATCCTCGAAATGCCGGGCCGGATCGAACCGGAGGAGCGCCTTCTCGCCCCGCTCAAGCCCCTCGACCGTGAGCTTCATCTCCGCCGCCCGGCCCTCGGCGAAGGCGTCCAGGGCGCCGGGGATCTCCCTGGGGATCCCGGCGCCCATGAGCACGTAGTCCACGCCCGCAAGCATGGCCCCGTACAGGGTGGCCAGGTTCGGCATCTCGACCTTGGTCAGCAGGTTGATGCCGATGGGGCCGTCATGCCCCTCTTTCGCCAGGTGGACCTCGACGAAGCTGGCCAGCATGGTGACCTGCTCGCGGGCCTTCGACACGGTCTGCCGCCACATGGAAAGCAGCTTGTACGGCGCCCCATCGTTCCGGCCCTCGGGGAGGAAGTACTCCTTCAACGCCTCCGCGCTCACCTCCGGCAGCGGGAAGGCGGCCATGGCGCGGCGCATGTGGGCACCGGGGTCGCCATCCTGGAGCCGGCGCACGAACAGCGAGTCGATGGACGTGCCGGAGACCACGCCCATCTGGCCCCGCAGAGCCACGGTCCGGGCGAGGATCCAGTTGGAGACACCGATGCCCATTCCGCCCTGGATGATGGGCGGACAGGCGTGCGCGAGGGCTGCAGTCATGGGGCTCCGCGGGTAGGGGGGTCGAATCTGTCGCCGGGGGTCGCGGGAGACGTTAACCGCGATTGTCCGGAAGGGCAATGTGAGGTACACCGGGGGCGGGGCGAAGTTCGATACCGGCGTCGCTTCGCTCCGCCGGCACCCCGCGGGGCGGGGGTTCGATCGACGGCGGCTGCGCCGCGTCGACCCCGCGGGGCGGGGGTTCGATGCCGGCGTCGCTTCGCTCCGCCGGTACCCCGCGGGGCGGGGGTTCGATCGGCGTCGCTTCGCTCCGCGGGCTACTCGCCGCCGGTCCGGTCCTGGGGCGGAGCCGCGTCCATCATGCTGTCGAGGGAGGGGTGCCCCTCGGGCATATCGGGGTGTCCTTGCATCATCATGGGGACCTGTGCGGCACTGTCCGTGGCGGACTGGTGCATGCGGGCGAGGCCGGGGCTGAGGGCCTCGGCTTCGGCGAGCGCTTCCTGTGCGGCATCGTCGTTCCCGAGGGCGGTCTCGGCCATGTAGAGGCCGAAGTAGGCGATGCCCAGGTCCGGGTGGTCCTCGGTGATGCCCCGGAAGACGTCGGCGGCCACCTGGTAGTTCTCGTTGGCGTACGCGGCGTTGGCGCTGTCGATGCGAGCGGTCAGCTCGGCGGGCCACGACGCCCGCGCGCTTGTCTGCTCCTGCTCCCCGAGCTCCACCCGCTCGCCCTGCTCCTCACCACCGCATGCCGCGATGGCGACCAGCGCCAGCGGGGCCATCCACTTCGTGTGCTTCACCATACAGCTCCTGATTCTGGAATGTGGCCGATCAGCCGATCGGGTCTTCGACATGACAGGCGAAACAAATCGCCGGGTTCTTCTCCTGCGCCCGCTGCGGGTCGAAGTCGCGGCCGTGCGGGCTGATCTTGAACGCGCCCAGTGTACTATGACACTGGAGGCAGTCGCTTTGTTCATGGCACGAGGCGCAGCTCTCGAGGCCTTGCCGTGCCGGCAGCCCGTGGCGCAGGAGCCAGTTCGGCTCGGCGTCGTGGTAGCCGGCGTCGAGCATGCCGCGGCTGCCGAACCCGGCCTGCTCGTGGCAGTCCCGGCAGAAGGCGGCCACGTCGTGGCAGCTGCTGCACTCCAGCTGCCGGCCGTAGGCGTCGGCGGCGTGCCGGGCCAGGTAGTTGGGCGGGTGGAAGACCGGGCCGGCCAGCTCGGGTGGGAGCGTCGCCTGGACCGAAGTGGCGGTGTGGCAGTCGCTGCACTCGGAGCGCGTGTGGCACGAGGTGCACGAGCCGGCGTCGGCGGCGGCCAGGGCGCCGTGCTCGGTCATGAACGAGGGCATGGTGTGCGTCGAGGGGGCCTTGGGCTCCAGGAGCACGCCGGGCGCCCGGACCTGACCGGCTTCCGGGAGCGCGACCGCCACCACGGGCAGCTCGCCGGTGTGGCAGGCGGCGCAGTCGTTCTGGGTGTGGCAGGTGGAGCAGTTCTCCACGCTGGCCAGGGCGCCGTGCCCGTCGAGGAATCCCGGCGCCTCGTGGGAGGGCGGGACGAAGTAGTGGGCGGCGTAGCGTGGCAGCTCCAGCGAGGGCGGGGCCTCGGGGATGGCCGCGATCGCCTGCACGGACTCGGCGTTGACGTGACAGCTCGTGCACCGTTCCTGGGTGTGGCAGGTGGCGCAGCGGCTGGTCTCGGTGGCGGCCAGCCTGCCGTGGACCTCGGGAAGGAAGTCGCCGCGGGCGTGGTCGGCCGGGTAGGGCAGCGTGGCGAGCCAGGCGCCGCCCATCTCCGTCTCCGCCGCGGGGCGGTGGCAGGTGCTGCAGGGCGCGTCGACCACGTGGTCCTCGGCCGGGTGGCCGTGGCACGAGAAACACTGCTCGAGCACCAGCTCCTGCTCGATGGCCATCCGTGGCTCGCCCTCCTGGACGTGGCACGCCTCACACTCCAGCTCGTCCTCGCCGGCGGCGCTCAGCGCCGCGATATGGTCGGGGTGGGTGAAGACGGTCGGGTCCGGCTCGTCGGCCACCGGCGGCTGCCAGCTGACTTCGGGGAGCTCGTCGCCGTCGTGGCACCCGGCACAGAGCTGCGGCTCGGGGTAGAACTGCGAGAAGTCGCCGGTGGGCACGCCCTCGTGGCAGCCGATGCAGAACGGGAACAGGCCGGCGTGCGCCTCGTGCGGGAACTCCTGCTGCTCTCCGCCTCGCGCGGCCACCGCCACGGCGAGGAGCGCGACGGCGAGCGCCAGCCCGAGCCCCAGCGTGCCCCGCTTCATGACCTCCCCCTCACCCCCGGATCCTCACCGAACGGGATCGACAGGATCGTGTACGCCCGGAGCTGGTCCCAGTCCGCGGGGCCCCGGTTCTCGTAGCGCTGGGTGTACAGGTCCGCGCCCGCGCGGAGCCGCGCGCTCCATGGCAGGACCAACTCGCCGCCCAGCCCCGCGCCCAGGACGGCGTTCTCGCCCACCCGGAACTGCTCGATCTGCTGGAACGCGCTGCCCCGGGCCGTAAGCGCCCAGCGCTCGGAGGGCGCGTAGCGGACGCTCAGGTCGCCGGAGCTGAGGAACGCGCCGAAGCCGGTCTCGAGCCGGTACTCGCCCGACGCCCGCCACGGGCCGGCCGACCCCCGGGCGCCCACGCTGTAGCGCCGCGTCGCGTCGGTGATCGGCGGTCCGATGACCGAGATCTCCGGGTCTCCGTACTCCCGCACCGCGGCCGCGGCCCAGACGGTGACCGGCCGGAGCCGGAGCACGGTGGCCTCGAGCTCCGCCTCGTGGTACGGCGTAGGGGAGAAGAAGCCCCAGATGGTGGACAGGTCGAAGTAGGGGACGTAGCGCCGGCCGGTCAGCTCCAACCACCCCCAGCCGTCGGGGAGTCGGGAGCGGAGACTGACATGGCTCTTCCCGACGCGTCCGAAAGCGAAGTCGTAGTCCATCGACCCGTCCAGCGAGAGGGGGCCGGGGAGGTTGGAGCGCAGGTCCACGGAGGCCCGCTCGGAGACCAGCCCGATCCGGTCGGCCCAGATCTCCCGCTGGTAGCGCACGCCCACGCTGGTCGCGTGACCGGGCGAGAGCTCGACGAACCCCCCGTACAGCCAGGCGTCCTGGTCCAGGACGAAGTCCTCGATGGCCCGCAGCGCCTCGTGCCGCGGCTCGTTCAGCCCCCGGGCCAGGCTCCGGCCGCCGTAGGCCTCGGCGCGGAGCCAGGCGGTGGGGGCGACGCTCACCTCCACCCCATCGAAGCCGGAGAAGCCCAGGCCGGACATGGTCCGCTGACGCCCGGCCCGGACCCGGTAGGTGGAGCGCTGGAGCTGGGCGTAGGCGAGGATGGCGTCGAAGTCGTCGTCGCTGGTGGGCCAGGTGAGGTCGCCCGCCAGGTCGCCGCGCCCGCGGAGCAGGACCGTGGCGCTGAGCCCCTGGACGCCCAGCCCCCAGGCCGTGGCCGAGATGTCCTGCGTGGCCACCACCGCGTGGGCCTCGTCCGCCGGGATGTAGCGGATGCAGGCGTCCGTGCTCCGGGAGCAGAAGACCTCCCGCCCTTCGAATGTGAAGACGCCGTCCTGCTCGATCACGTCCGCCCGCGCCACCGTGTCCGCCTGGATCGGCCGCAGCGTCAGGTAGCGCACGTTGGTCACCGCGGTGCCCCGGATCCCCTGCGCGGATGCACCCGTGGTCAGGGCGAGCAGTGCCGCCAGCGCGGCCACGACCGCGCGGCTGAAGATCGGGTTCCCGGTCGCGCGCTCCACGACGCGCCCGCTCAGTGCTCCCACGAGTCCCACCAGCTCGCCGGCGGGGCCTGCGCCGTCGACGCCGCCACCCCGTACTCCGCCTCGAGCGCCTCGATCGCCGCGTCCACCAGCTCCCGGACCAGCGTGGGGTTGTGCATGAGCGCCGCGGCGATGTTCCTGCGGGCCTGCGCGTCGTTGGACGGCAGCCCGTCGGCGCTGAGCGCCACGCTCAGGGTGAACAGGGCACCCTCCGCGGTGGTGAAGCGGAAGTCGTCAGCGTCGATCTCGCCTCCCGGCTGACGACCGTTCGGATCGACCTGCGAGAGCAGCGCCGCGAGCGCGCGGACCTCGGGCAGGAACTCCGAGAGCGCCGACCGCAGCAGCTCCGCGGCCCGTTCCTCGCTGGAGTGACATTCGAGGCAGCCCCGATAATCCCGCTCGTCGGCGCCGAACCCACACGCCTGGCTGGATGTGGGACGGCCGTCCTCATCCACGCACGGGGCGCCCCGGAACAGGTGGCCCTGCGAGAAGAACTCCTCGCCGGTCGCCTCGTCCACCGTCTCGTACGTCACCACGTGGCAGCTGGCGCACAGCCGCTCGGCCGTCGCGTGCGGATGCCGGATCGCCCCCGGCTCGAGCCCGCTACCCGGCGGGAACCAGCCCGCGTTCCCGGCCATCAGCCCCGCCGCCGGGGCGTGGGTGATCAGGTAATCCTGCGGGATGTCGGTGTCGGGGCGGGGTCGCAGGTCGTGGCACGCCGCGCACAGGTGCCGGTCCACGTCCGTCGTGTGGACCGGGAACCGCAGCTGCGCCTCGTTCTCCGACCCGTGCGGGTCGTGGCACACGGCGCAGGTGAGCTGAGCGAACTCGTCGCTCGCGAGCAGCTCGTCCTTCTCCAGGTAGTCCGCCGTCACGCCGAACGCCAGGAGCGCCCCTTCACCGCTGTGACAGAGATAGCAGCCGTCCTCCTGGTTCCGGGCCGCACCCCGGTTCATGTGCGCGTGCGGCGACTCCTTCCACTCCTCCACGAACGGGTGGTGGAAGCCGGAATGGCACTCGGCGCAGCCGAACGTGAGGTCGGCCCCCACCTGGATCGGGGCGAGCGGGACGTTCCCGGCGCCGGGCTCCAGGACGTGGTCGAGGCCCGGGCCGTGGCAGCTCTCGCACTGCACGTCCTGGTACCGGCCGTGCTCCGTCTCGATGGCCGCGTGCCCGCCGACCGCCTCGCCCGGCGTGGGCTCCGGCACGATGTTGCCCAGGGAGTTCACCGTGTGGCACGCCTCACAGAACGCCCGGGCGGCCTCGCTGCTCTGGAGCCCCGCCCAGGCGTCCGCGTGGCCCGTGGTCTCCCACTCCGCCTGCGCATCGCGGTGGCACGCGCCGCAGACGGTCAGCTTGTCATCGTCGGAAGGATCCGCGTAGCCCACGAAGCCGCCGGCTTCCGTCGCCACGCGCTCGTAGATCGGGCGGTCGTCGAAGACCACGTCCTCGTCGACGCACGACCCCGCCGCCATCGCCCCCGCCAACAGCAGCAGGACCGGTGTCGCCCGGCTCCCCATCGCTTTCATTCGACCCCCGTTCACATCTGGCAGGACGCCGCGGTCGCGCGGCACCCCCGATTTTGTGCACCCCAAAGAGGCCTCCCGCCTTTTCGAAAGTCAAGTCGGGACGGTCCCGGAACGGGCGTCAGGCTTTTTCCCACGGGACGGCCGGAGACACGGGCCGCCCGCCGCCGTTCCGCGTGGACGCAGCCCGGCGGGCGGTGCGACGCATATATCCTGCCCTCGCGCTCGGAGCGGGCCGCAATGAAACGGCCCCGGCCAACCGGAGATGGACGGCCGGGGCCAGCGAGTCGAGCCTCAGCGGGCCAGGTAGCCGCCGTCCACCGGGTAGTACGAGCCCGTGATGAACGACGCCCGGTCCGACGACAGGAAGCACACCAGCTCGGCCACCTCCTCCGGCTTGCCCAGGCGGCCCACCGGGTGCAGCGAGACCAGCAGCTGGTTCGTGTCGGCGTCGCTTTCCATCTCCGCGATCAGCGGCGTCGAGATGAAGCCGGGACCCACGGCGTTCACCCGGACCTTCTGCTCGCCGTACTCGAGCGCCGTGCTCTTCGTCAGTCCCACCAGACCGTGCTTCGCCGCCACGTACGCCGGCGCGCCCGCGAAACCGGCGCTGCCCAGGATCGACGCGACGTTCACGATCGCGCCGCCGCCGTTCTCCAGCATCCGCGGGATCTGGTATCGCATGCAGTAGAACTGACCCGACAGGTTCACCCCGATCACCGTCTCCCACCCCTCGATCGGGTAGTCGCCGGTCATGCCCTGCGGACCGCCGATCCCGGCGTTGTTGCAGGCGATGTCCAGACCGCCGTACGCGTCGACCGTCGCCTCCACCAGCGCCTCGCACTCCGCCGGCTTCGACACGTCCGCCCGCACGAACGTCGCCCGCCCCCCCGCCTCCTCGATCCGCTCGACCGTCTCCTCGCCCCCCTCCACCGCCACATCCGACACTACCACCGACGCCCCCTCGCGCGCGTACAGCTCCGCCACCGATCGGCCGATCCCCGATGCGGCGCCCGTCACGATCGCGACCTTGCCTTCGAATTCAGCCATGGCTCTGCAGGTTTCTGGGTGGAATTCCGCGGGTTCGGGGCACTGACAATGTACCGCCGAGCCTGACGAAAGCGCCAACACCCC
>JBKGZE010000030.1:0-11207 GCA_046545735.1 Gemmatimonadota bacterium
GCTCGGGGGCGGGCGGAGCCGGTGCGGCCTCGTGCACGGGCTCGGGGATCCCGGCCTCCGGGTCCGCCGGGCGCTCCGGTCCGTACCCGAGCCCGTGCTCGCGGTCGCGGTCGCGGTCAGTCATAGCGGATCCGGGGGTCGGCCACGGCGTAGAGCACGTCGGCTACCAGCGAGCCGACCACGACCACGAGGGCGAAGATGAAGCTGGTGGCCATGACGACCGGGTAGTCGCGCTGGAAGATCGCGTCGACGATGACCCGTCCCATGCCCGGCCAGGAGAAGATCACCTCCACGAAGACGCTCCCGCTGAACAGGAGCGGGAGGTACAGCCCGACCAGCGTGATCACCGGGAGGAGGGAGTTCCGGAGGGCGTGCTTCAGCACGACGGTCCGTTCGCGGAGCCCCTTGGCGCGGGCGGTCCGGATGTAGTCCTGCCGGATGACCTCCAGCATCTGCCCGCGGGTGTAGCGGGCGATCCCCGCGGCCATGACGAGCGTGAGGGTCAGGACCGGGAGCACCATGTGCGCCAGTCGATCACCCACGCGCTCCCAGAAGGGCAGGAACTCGTAGTCGACGCTGGTCATCCCCGTGGGCGGCAGCCCGAACGGGAGTCCCCATTCGTGCGCCTTCAGGGAAAAGAGGAGCATGAGCATGAGCCCGAGCCAGAAGCTGGGCATGGAGTAGAAGAACAGGCTGGTAAGGCTCAGCACCCGGTCGGCCGTACGGTGCTGCCGCACCGCCTGGAACACGCCGGTCACCACGCCGATCAGGAAGATCAGGACGAGCGTGGAGCCCGCGAGGGTCAGGGTGGCCGGGAGCGCCTCGACCACGATGTCGGCCACCGGCCGGCTGTGGGCGAAGGAGTAGCCGAAGTCGCCGGCGAAGAACGCCGTCAGCCATTTCCAGTACCGCACGTGCAGCGGCTGGTCCAGGCCGAGGTTCTGCCGGATCCGCTCCAGGACCTCGGGCGGCACGTTCTGGTTGGCGTAGAGCGCGGTGGGATCGCCGGGTGCCAGGTTCACCACGATGAAGATGATCGTGGCGATGCCCACCACGAGGGGAATCGCCCCGAGGAGCCGGCGCGCGATGTACGAGGCCACGTCAGCCCCCCTTTCGCGGGCGGCGACCCGTCGGGCCCGGTCGCGAGCGGACGGCCCCGGCGCTCCCGCTCCGCGTCATCGGACGGCCCAGTCCGCGATGCTCCGGAGCTCGCCCCGCTGATCCATGGTCACGCCCGTGACCGCGTCGGTCGACCCGGCGAGCTCGTCCATCCAGAACATGAACGTGAACGGCTGCAGCTCCTGCAGGGCCAGGGTGAAGTCGCGCCAGATCCGGCGGGCCTCAGCCGGGTCGGTGGCCACGGCCCCACGCTCGATGAGCCGGTCCAGCCGCTCGCTGCGGACGCCGCTCCGGTTCGCCGAGCCCTCCACGTCCGCCTGGCTCGAGTGGAAGAGCGATTGCGGGGCCGACGCCATCTGGAAGTTGTCCAGGATCCAGTTGCTCAGGACCGCGTCGAACTCCCGGCTCTTGTGCTGGGCCAGCATGGTCTGGAACTCGAGCACCTGGAGCTCCACGCTCGCGCCCACGCCGGCCAGCTGGTTCTGCACGACCTGCACGATCGCCCGGTTCAGGGGGTTCTGGCTCGTCAGCAGCTCGAACGCGAGTGGCCGGCCACGCTCGTCCTCCCGCACGCCGTCGCCGTCCCGATCGACCCAGCCGGCGTCATCCAGCAGCGCGCCGGCCCTGTCGGGGTCGTACTCCAGCGGCTCCACGTCGGGGTGGTACTCGTGCCACGGCGGGATCGTGCTCGTGGCGATGCTGCCGTACCCTTCCAGCGATGCGGCGATGATCTCCCGCCGGTCGATGGCGTGCGTAAGCGCGCGGCGGACCGCCGGGTCCTCGAACGGCGACCGCTGGTTGTTCCAGCCGAGATAGAAGAGCTTCGCCCCCGAGTACGAATGGAGCTCGAGGTGGTCGGAGTCGTCGATCCGCTCTGCGTAGTCGGGCTCGACCGGGAGGTCCACGTGGATGCCCCCGGTGATCAGCTCCGTGAGGAGCGTGGCGGGTTCCGGCACAATCCGGAAGACGACCCGCTGCGCGGCCGGCGGTCCGCCCAGCGCCTCGGGGAACGCCTCGTTCCGCTCCAGCACGAGCCGGTCGTTGGACCGCCAATCCCGGAATCGGAACGGTCCGCTCCCCACCGGCCGACGGTTGTACGGCGCGTTGGCCAACTGCGCTGGCGGCACGTCCTCGAGCAGGTGCTTCGGAACGGGCGCCCACCAGAAGTCCTCCAGCGCCTGGGCATGAGGCTCCGTGAACCGGAAGGTGATGGTGCGCGGGTCGAGCACCTCAGCGGCGGCCACCGCCCCCAGGTAGGCGGATCCGATCAGCGACCCGGTTTCCGGCGCCTTCGCCATGTCGAACGTGAATTTCACGTCTTCCGCCGTTACCGGCCGCCCGTCGTGCCACTGGACATCCTCCCGGAGCGTGAAGGTGACTGCCGTGTCGCCGTGCAGCTCCCACGACTCCGCCAGGTACGGCGCCGGCTCGAGCGCACCGTCGTACTGGATGAGAGGCGTGAAGAGGGCGTACTTGATCAGGTGGTCGGTGTCGATGCTGGTGTTCGTGACCGGGTTCAGCCCGCTGAAGTCACTGGCCGTCCCCACGATCACCGTACCGCCCGCGCCCCCCGCGTCGCCGCCGCCGCAGGCGAGCAGGACCGCGCCCGCCAGGACGGTTCCGGCTCGTGCCAGCCCCGCGAATGTCCGCCTCATGCACTCCTCTCGTTGGGATCACCTCCGCCACGTCCAGGCGTCGGACGCGAAACGGGAACGCAACTCCCGTGCGGCCCCGGATTCCGAGGGCCGCAGCAGCGATGGGGCAAGACGGGTACCGAGCACCTCCTCGAAGCCGGCCACCACCGCCTTCCACAGCGCCGCCAGACCCGGCCGCCGACCCAGCTCGCGCGCGAGCGTCGTCCACCCCTGCTCGCCACCCCCGCCCTGCCCACGGCCCTCGCGGAGATCGCCACCGGGCGCCGTGCCAGCCGGCTCGGCGACCACGGCCGGCGTACGGAGCAGCTCCTCCACCGGGGACTGGCTGCCCCCCATCAGGATCGAGCCGTGCTGCAGGATCGTCCGCGACTCCGTCCGCTGCGCACTCCCCACCAGCTTCTTCCCCCCGACCACCACCTCGCCCCGCTCCGGCCGCCGGAAACACGCCTCCATCCACGACGGCGCCGACCCCGGCCTCGCGCCCGGCATGGCACCCGGCGGCACGCTCTCTCCGAACCCGCCCGCCACCGCCGCCTCGAGCCCCAGCCGCCCGAGTCCCGCCACCAGCGCCTCGTTGATCCTGCGGTACGCCGCCCGCGGCTTCCCGATGACCGCGACGGGTGCCACCACGGCGTACGTCAGCTCTCGGTCGTGAAGGACCGCCTGGCCGCCCGTGGGTCGGCGCACGAACGCGATCCCCCGCCCGGCCGCGGCCGCCTCGTCATAGAGTCCGCGCGTCGGCTGGTTGCGGCCGAACGAGAGGGTGGCAGGGGACCACCGGTACAGCCGGACTACCGGCGGCGCGCCGTCCGCCACCGCGTCCAGCAGCGCCTGGTCGATGGCCATGTTCGTGGCCCCGTCCGCGGCCTCCGGTGCCCCGCACGCCGCTGCACCCGACCCGAGCACGAGCCGCCAGTCCCGCGCTCCGCTCACGAGCCACCCACCGCGGCGTCCGCCGCCCGCTTCCAGAGGACCAGCACCAGGAAGGCGACGAAGACCTGGAGCGGCGCCGGGACTGCGTCGCTGAGGTCCAGCCTGGCCCTGCGACGGAGGATCGCGACCGGCTGGACCGTTCCGAGCAGAACGCCGTCCCGCAGCAGCTGGAACTCCCGCGTAAGTGGCGAGACGGCGCGGAGCAGCCACCGCTCCGGCCCCGCCTCCACCTCGAACTGCCTGCGGAAGATGCCCGTCTTCGTGGCCCGCGCCAGCACGCCCGTGGGACCCTCCAGTACGAACGTGCCCCGGGCCAGGCTGGTCCGGCGAGCGGTGTAGCGGTCACCGCTCAGGGCGAACGACGCCTGCTCGCGGAGGACGCGTCGGTCGAGGAACGCCACCTCGCGCCCCCCGTCCATGACGCGGGAGTCCCAGGAGTACCACGCCTTCGGTTCGAGTGTCAGCATTCCCCTCCCCCATGGCCCCCATGCCCCACAGGGTCCCACGTCACCGTCCGGGCGCGTCCGGCAGAATCGAGCCGGGCCCCCCTGGTGGGCTAGACCGCTTCGTACTCCTCCATGGGCGGACAGGCGCAGACCAGGTTCCGGTCGCCATAGGCGGACTGGATCCGACCGACCAGCGGCCAGTACTTGTGCGACCGCTGCGGCTGCGGGAACGCGCCCAGCTCCCGCGGATACGGCCGGCCCCACTCGCTGCTGACCACCATGTCCACTGTGTGCGGCGCGTGGCTGAGCGGGTTGTCGCCCTGCTGCCACTCGCCCGCCTCGATCTTCCGGATCTCGTCGCGGATGGCGATCATGGCGTCGCAGAACAGGTCCAGCTCCCGCTTGGCCTCGCTCTCCGTGGGCTCGGTCATGAGCGTGCCGGCCACGGGGAAGCTGACCGTCGGCGCGTGGAAGCCATAGTCGATCAGCCGCTTGGCGATGTCGATGGCGTCCACGCCCGTCTCCGCCTTCAGCGGGCGCGGGTCGATGATGCATTCGTGGGCCACCGTGCCGTTCCGACCGGTGTAGAGCACGTCGAAGTGGCCTTCCAGCCGCTTGGCCACGTAATTCGCGCTCAGGATCGCGACCTTCGTGGCCCGGGTCAGCCCCTCCGCGCCGAGCATCCGGATGTACATCCAGCTGATCGGCAGGATGGACGGGCTGCCGAACGGCGCCGCGCTCACCGCCCCGATCGCCTGCTCGCCGCCGGTCTTCACCACAGGGTGTCCGGGAAGGAAGGGCGCCAGGTGCTCCGCCACCCCGATCGGGCCCATGCCCGGGCCGCCGCCGCCGTGCGGGGTGGCGAACGTCTTGTGCAGATTCAGGTGCGCGACATCGCCGCCCCAGTCGCCCGGCCGGCTCACGCCCACCATGGCGTTCATGTTGGCGCCGTCGATGTAGACCTGGCCGCCGGCGTCGTGGACGATCTGACAGATCTCGCGGATCTCCGTCTCGAAGATCCCGTGCGTCGACGGGTACGTCACCATGATGGCGCCCAGCCGCTCGCTGTACTCGTCGGCCTTCGCCCGCAGATCCGCCACGTCGATGTTGCCGTTCTCGTCGCTCTTCACCACGACGACCTCCATCCCCGCCATCACGGCGCTCGCCGGGTTCGTCCCGTGCGCCGACTGCGGGACGAAGCAGACGTCGCGGTGCGACTCGCCCCGGGCCTCGTGGTAGCCCCGGATCACCAGCAGCCCGGTCAGCTCACCCTGGCTCCCGGCGTTCGGCATCATGCTGATGGCATGGAAGCCGGTGATCTCCGCCAGCCAGGCGTTGAGCAGGTCGATCATCTCCCGGTAGCCCTCGGCCTGGTCCGCCGGGACGAACGGGTGCATGGCCCCGATCTCACGCCAGGTGATCGGGTACATCTCGGCCGTGGCGTTCAGCTTGAGCGTGCACGAGCCCAGCGGGATCATAGAGCCCGTCAACGAGAGGTCCCGGTTCTCCAGCCGCTTCAGGTACCGCAGCATCTCGTGCTCGGCATGGTTGACCTGGAAGACCGGGTGCGTCAGGTACCCGCTCTCCCGCTTGAACGGGGCGTCGAAGTCCGGGTGCGCCTCCCCACCCGTGGCCTCCAGCCAGCCCTCGATCGCTTCCCGGTCGGGCGCGTCCCCGGCGCCAGCGGCGAAGACCTCGGCCAGGTCCACCAGGTCACCGAAGCAGACCGTCTCGTCCAGCGACACGCCCAGCGTGAACTCGTCCACCACCCGGAGATTGATCTCCGCCGCATGGGCCGCCTTCAGGATCGCGTCCACCCGGCCCTCGCCCACCTCCACGCGGAGGGTGTCGAAGTACGGCTTGTGGACGATGGTGTGGCCCAGCTGCTCCAGCGCCCCGGCCAGCGCGTGGGTGAGGCGGTGCACCCGGGTCGCGATGTTCCGGATCCCGTCGGGGCCGTGATAGACGGCGTACATGCCGGCGATCACCGCCAGCAGCACCTGCGCCGTGCACACGTTGCTCGTGGCCTTCTCCCGCCGGATGTGCTGCTCGCGCGTCTGCAGCGCCATGTAGAACGCGTCCTCGCCCCGGCTGTCCTTCGACACCCCGATGATCCGCCCGGGCATCTGCCGCTTGTACTTCTCGCTCGTGGCGAAGTACGCGGCGTGGGGACCGCCGAACCCCATGGGCACGCCGAACCGCTGCGTGGTGCCCACGGCCACGTCAGCGCCCCAGTCGCCCGGCGGCGACAGCAGCGCCAGCGACAGCAGGTCGGCCGCCACCACCACCAGCGCCCCCGCCTCGTGCGCGGCCTCGACCACGTCGCGGTAATCGTAGATCGCGCCGTCCGTGGCCGGGTACTGGAGGAGGACGCCGAAGACGTCGTCGCCGTACTCGAACTCCCGGTGATCCGTCACCACCACGTCCCAGCCCCGTGCCTTCGCCCGGGTGCGGACCACGTCGATCGTCTGCGGGAGGCACGCGTCCGAGACCAGGAACCTCGACCGCTTCCCCTTCGCCGCCGTCTCGCACAGCGCCATGGCCTCCGCCGCGGCCGTGCCCTCGTCGAGCAGGCTGGCGATGGCGATGTCCAGCCCCGTCATCTCCATGACCATGGTCTGGTAGACCAGCAGCGCCTCCAGCCGGCCCTGGCTGATCTCCGCCTGGTACGGCGTGTAGGACGTGTACCAGCCCGGGTTCTCCAGGATGTTCCGCTGGATCACCGCAGGCGTGAGCGTGCCGTAGTAGCCCATCCCGATGTAGGAGCGGAAGACCCGGTTCTTCGAGATGATGGATCGAAGCTCGCCCAGCGCCTCGTGCTCCACCGCCGGCGGCGGCAGCTCGAGCGGCCGCTCGAGCCGGATGCTCTCCGGCACGGCCGTGTCGACGAGCGCGTCGAGAGACTCGTATCCCACCGTCTCCAGCATCTCCCGGATCTCCGGCTCCCGGGGGCCGATGTGACGACGGACGAACAGGTCGGTGTGGGCCAGCGTATGGCGTCTATCGGTGACGGACATGGCTCCGCTTCTATTCACGTGTGGACCGCCGCCCGCCCGCGGGCGGCAAAAACATCGAATGATACAGCCCGGACCGGGCCGGTGAAAGGAGGGACGAGGGGGGACGAGGGTCCATCCGCCGGGGCCCGCTGGCGCCACGCTACCCCGCCATGGTAGCTTCGCCTCATGCTCTCCCCCACCCGGCGCCTGCTCACAGCCTGGCGCCGCCTGTCGCGGATTCCCGGCGGTCGGCGCGTATTCGACCGACTGCTTCGCTGGATGGTCCCGTACTCCGGCTCCATCCGGCCCCGGGTGCTCGCGATGGAGCCGGGCCGCGCAGTGGTGGCCATGCCCCACCGACGCCGGCTCCGCAACCACCTGCGCTCCGTCCACGCCCTCGCCCTCGCCAACCTCGGCGAGCTCGCCAGCGGCATCGCCATGACGCTCGCCATCCCCGACCACGCGCGCGGGATCCCCGTCCGGCTGGAAGTCGACTACGTGAAGAAGGCCCGCGGCCGGATCACCGCCGTGGGCCACGCGGCGCCGCCGCCCGCCGTCCGCGCGGAGCTCGAGGACCCCGCCACCGCCGAGCTGCGCGACGAAGCCGGCGACCTGGTGGCGAAGGTCGTCGTCACCTGGAAGCTGGCGCCGAGACCCGAAACCCGACACCCGTGAACCGACACCCGTGAACCGACACCCGTGAACCGACACCCGTGAACCGACACCCGTGAACCGACAACCGTGAACCTCCAACCGTGAACCTCCACACCCCCCTGACCGAAGCCGCCGGAATCGAGCTCCCGATCATCGCCGGCGCCATGTACCCGTGCTCGAACCCGGAGCTGGTCGCGGCCGCGAGCGAGGCGGGCGGGATCGGCATCGTCCAGCCGGTCTCGCTGACCTACGTCCACGGCCACGACTTCCGGGGCGGGCTCCGCTACATCCGATCTCTCACCGGGCAACCGATCGGGATGAACGCGCTGATCGAGGCGTCGTCCCGCGCCTACGAGAAGCGGATGCGGGCGTGGGTGGAGATCGCGCTGGAGGAAGGGGTGCGGTTCTTCGTCACGAGCCTGGGCAAGCCCCGGTGGGTGGTGGACGCGGTGGAGCCCCACGGCGGGGTCGTCTACCACGACGTAACGGAGCGGAAATGGGCGCTCAAGGGGCTGGAGAGCGGCGCGCACGGTCTGATCGCGGTCAACGCGCGGGCGGGCGGCCACGCGGGGCCGAAGACCGCCGAGCAACTCATCGACGAGCTCGGCGACCTGGGCGTCCCCGTGGTCTGCGCCGGCGGGATCGGCACGGCGGACGACTTCGTTCGCGTCATGGAGCTCGGCTACGCGGGCGTCCAGATGGGTACCCGCTTCATCGCCACCGCGGAGTGCACGGCCAGCCGGCCGTACAAGGAGGCGATCCTGGCCGCCGGGGAGGAAGACATCGTGCTGACCGAGCGTGTGACCGGCGTGCCCGTGGCGGTCATCGAGACGCCGTACGTCCGCCGTCTCGGGCGCACGGCCGGGCCCTTCGCCCGCTGGATGCTGCGAGGGCGGCGCCGCAAGAAGCTGATGCGGACGCTCTACGCGCTCTGGTCCGGGTGGAAGCTCAAGCGGTCCTCGTACGACGAGACCGGGACCCGGGACTTCTGGCAGGCCGGCAGGAGCGTGAGCGGCGTCGACCGGATCCGACCGACGGGCGAGATCATCCGCGAGTTCGCCCAGGCGCTCGAGGCGGCTTGAACGGGGGCCTGGCCGGGGGAGCCTGGCCCGGACCTATCCGGCCTGCTCGGGGGGGTGCCGCGGGAGGCGCAGCCGGAAGGTGCTCCCGCGCCCCGGCTCCGAATCGACGGTCAGCTCGCCGCCCAGCAGAGCTGTTAGCTTCCGCGAGATGGGCAGCCCCAGGCCGGTCCCCTCCCCGGGATCACCGACCTGGGAGAACTCCTGGAAGATCCGCTCCTGCTCCCGGGGCTCGATCCCCGCCCCCCGATCCTCCACTTCGAAGACGACGGCCCCATCGGCGGTGTCGCACCGGACGGACACAGGGCGGCCCTGTCCGAACTTGAGGGCGTTCGAGACCAGGTTGATCAGGATCTGGTGAAGGCGCCGGGCATCGGTCGAGAAGGTCCCCGGGTTCGGACCGCAGTGCACTTCCAGCGGCGTGTCGCGCTCGCGGGCGAGCGGCTCGACCGTCCCCACCAGCTGGTGGATCACCTGGTCTACGGGGGTGGGCGCCGGACGGATCTCCAGCGCCCCCGACTCGATCTTCGAGAGGTCGAGGATGTCGTTGACCAGCGAGAGCAGGTGGGCGGCCGCCTTCTGCGACCGCTCCAGGTACTCGGCCTGCTTGCCCGGCGCGGCGATGCCCGAACGCAACAGCTCGATATAGCCCATGATAGCGTTGATCGGCGTGCGGATCTCGTGGCTCATGGCCGCGTACGACCGGGTCCGGAGATCCACCTCCCGCTCCAGCTGCGCCATGGACTCCCGCTCCCGTGTCACGTTGCGCAGCACCACCGCGCGCACGTTCACGCCACCGGCTTCCACGGGCGTGATGACCGCCTCCGTGATGAGCCGGCCGCGGGCGCCGGCGAGCGTCAGGTCGAGGCGGACCGTGCCGATGCGCCCCCGCTCGAGAGCACGGCGGAACGCGTGCCGGTCCTCCACGGGCACCACGTCGGCGACACCCTGGCCCAGTGCCCGCCCTCGCGGGATCGCCAGCAGCCGCTCGGCCGCCTCGCTCCACGACACCACCCGGTCCGATTCATCCACCGATAAGACCGGATCGGGCAGGACCCGGAGCAGGGTGGCCAGGTAGGCGTCGGAGACGACGGCGCGCCTCGGCCCCCCACCAGCGCGGAAATCGGTCATCTGACTGAACCGGTGCCGGTTGCGACGATACCGACGACGCGTGGCCGTGAGCTCCCGCGCTCGCTCCAGGGTCTCCTGGCCGACGTCGCCCGGCTCCACCAGCCAGACCTCGCCCAGGCCAGGGGTGAAGAGCAGCGACCGCTCGTGGACCCCGATGTCCTCTGGCGGCGACACGACGATCGACTGAACCGCCGGGTCCAGCGCCGCCACCTTGCGGGCGACCTCCAACGGCCGGGGACCGGCCGCGATCCAGACGCTGTCGAACCCGGCCAGGCCATCGGGCACGGCCTCGGCCGCGTGCACGGCGGCTCCCGGCAGGCGCTCCGCCCACGGCGGCCGCCTCCCGTCACCACACAGCACCAGGGGACGCGAGGTGCTCACAGCAGCGGCTGCCCCATGAGCGCGCGCCCGACCCACGTCCTCAGGATATGCGTGGTCGGCGACATGACGTGGCCGGCGCGGGCGTCCCGGAGCAGGCGGGCCGCCTTGCTGTTCTCGGCATACGCCCGTCCGCCGCCCAGCGTCATTCCGCGGTTGCTCAGCTCCACCGCCACCTCCGCCGCCGCGAGCTTGGATGCGAGGATCGCCGGCAGCGCGCTCTCCTCCTGGCGATCGCCCGCCCGGGCCGCCTCGTGGACCAGCGCCCGCGTCTTCTCCAGCTCGGTCCACAGGGTCCCGAGCTCCGCACCGAGCGTCGGGTGCGACGCCAGCAGCTCACCCGTATGGCTGTGCCGCCGCTCCGCCAGGGTCGTCCGCGCCAGCTCCACCGCCTCGGCCGCGATCCCCAGGTACGTCCCTGCCATGGCCATGAGGAAGTACGGCACGATCACCTCGAACATGTACCAGAGCTCGTCGCCCGCGGCGCCGAGGATCTGGACATCCTCGATAGGGACGCCGTGAAGCTCCGCCGTCCGGGAGCTGTTCGACCGCATCCCGAACCCGTGCCATTCCGGACCCCAGTCGAGCCCGTCCGACCCGGCGTCCACTACGGCCATGGTGAACGACCCGGGGTCCGCTACGCTGGCCTCGCCCGGGGCCACGGTCGACATGACGTACGAATCCGCGCGCCCGCCGTTCGTCACGAAGCTCTTGGTCCCGTAGAGTCGGTAGCCCTTGTGGTCGCGCTCCAGCCGGCTCTCGGGGATCCAGAAGTGCGACCCGGTGCCCGGCTCGCTGAGCGCCAGGGTCGTGATG
>JBKGZE010000031.1:0-11152 GCA_046545735.1 Gemmatimonadota bacterium
TTCACCTAAGACGCTCTTCTCTCTCAGCGCCCAACACCCTGGTTTTCAATCAGCGAATTCGGTTGCCACGTACCATCCGTGGCGAGCCTTCCAGTATACCGCCCCTCCCTCGATCCGTCAACCTTTGCGACGCGCGAGCGGACGGTCCGATACGCGGCCGTCCTTCTGGAGGGACCCGGAATGTACACCATCGGCGGATATGGTCAAGGGCGGCGCGGCCGTCGCGCGGCCGTCGCGGCCGGGCGCGGTCGTCGCGGCCGTCCACCGTCCGCCGGCTCGACCGGTCAGATGCCGAGCCGGTCGAGAAAGGCGTCGACCGCGGGTCGGTCGATGTGGAAGCCGCCGAGGGGGCCGTTCCATTCGCCGTGCCAGTCGGAGCCACCGGTGACGAGGAGGTCGTGGCGGCGGGCGCGGCTGAGGAGGCGGGCGAGGTCCTGGGGCTGGACGCGTGGCCGGTGGCACTCGAGGCCGTCCATCCCTTGGGCGACGAACCGGTCGAGTGGTTCGCAGAGCATGGAGACGGGCGGGTGCGCCCAGACGGCGAGGCCGCCTGCGTCGTGGATCCGCTGGATCGCCTCACCGACGTCGAGCAGCTGGACGGGTACGAACGCGGGGCCGGCGTCGCCGATATAGCGGTCGAAGGCCTCGGCGACGGACTGGACGTGACCGTGGTTCCAGAGTACGCGGGCGAGGTGGGGCCGGGCGAGGACGGAGGATCCGGGGCCGGCCTCGGCTTCGACGGCCTCGAACGGGATCAGCACATCCAGGTCGGCCAGGCGATCGATCATCTCGCGGAGGCGGTGCTCGCGCGCGGTCCGGGCCCTTGCCGCGTGGCCGGCGATGGAGGGAGCCGCGGGATCGATCCCGTACCCCAGGATGTGGATATCGCGCTCATCGTGGGTGGCCGAGATCTCGATCGCGGGGATGACCCGCAGCTCCTGGTCCGCGGCGGCCATGGCGGTGGGCACGCCGGCGATGGTGTCGTGGTCGGCGAGGGCGATGAGATCGAGTCCGCCGGCGCGGGCCGCGGCGACTACGTCGAGCGGGGCCAGGGCGCCGTCGGAGGCGGTGGAGTGTATGTGAAGGTCGATGCGCATGCGATCGCGCACGGCGGCGCTCCGGTGTGTTCCGGAGCGCCGGGCGTGCTCTCTTTCAGGCTCCAGCGGGCCGCGGCGCCGCGGCTCTAGCGGACCACGGCGCCGCGGCTCCAGCGGAAGGCCAGGCCCAGGCCGATGGTGTCCACGTCGCCGAAGGTGGCGGCCAGGCGGAGCTTCAGGTTCTCGTTCAGCACGGCTTCGGCGCCCAGGTCGAAGAGCCCATCGAATTCCATCTCCAGGTCGTCTGCCGCGTTGGAGTAGATGAACAGTCCCAGCCTGGGGTGCCCGTACAGCTGCAGCGTGAGGGCCTCCAGGGGGACCACACGGCCGATGCTCAGCCCGAGGGGGATCTCCAGAAGTGTGCCCCCGTCGAAGGTGGCGCCGGCTCCGAGGGTCCAGGTCACGTCCACCGGCAGCTCCCTCGGCGCGCTGTAGATCAGGCCCCAGGTCTCGACGCCCACCAGCACGATCCCGTCTCCGGCCGTGTCGATGTACCCGGCGCGCACCCCGAGGTTCAGGTTGCCGTGCTGGCGCCAGATCCCCTGGATCCCGAAGTCGGCGATGTCGCTCAGGTAGATTCCGATGTCGTCGCCCGGGCGCGGGGGCAGGAAAGCGGGAGCGTCCCACTGGGCGCGCGCTTCCGACGCCCCGAGGAGCGCGACGAGTGCGAGTCCCACCATGCGAAGCTTCATGAAGCATCCTCCGGTTCTGGTTTCGCCGCCGGACCGTGCAAGAACGGCGCCGGATGCACGAGGGTCGGGACCGCCGGCCCCGACCCTCGTCGACGTTCAGCTGTGCGGCCCACCCCGTGGCCGCGCCGGAGTCAGCGGCGCTCGGCCTTGTCGCTCAGGATGCTGACCACGTTGTCGGCGACCTGCATGAACCCGCCCGCGACGAAGAAACGCTGCTCGCCTTCCTCCTCGAGCGTGACGCGCATGGTCCCTTCCCCGAGCAGCGCCATCATGGGGGCGTGCCCCCGGAGGATCCCGACCTCCCCGTCCCAGGCGGGCAGCACGACCATGTCGGCCTCGCCTTCATAGACGGTCGCCTGGGGCGTGATGAGCGCGACGGAGAGCTTCGGCTTCCTGGCCACCCTACTCCTCCAGCTTCTTGGCGTGCTCGATGACCTCGTCGATCCCGCCCTTCATGTAGAACGCCTGCTCGGGCAGGTGGTCGAACTCGCCGGCGACCACACGCTCGAACGACTCGATCGTCTCCTCCAGCCGGACGTAGCGACCGGGCGCCCCGGTGAACGCCTCGGCCACGTGGAACGGCTGGGAGAGGAAGCGCTGGATCCGCCGGGCGCGCCCGACGATCACCTTGTCCTCCTCGGACAGCTCGTCCATCCCGAGGATGGCGATGATGTCCTGCAGGTCCTTGTAGCGCTGCAGGATCCGCTGCACCTCGGCGGCCACGTCGTAGTGGCGCTCGCCGATCATGGTCGGGTCCAGGATCCGGGACGTGGAGTCGAGCGGGTCCACGGCCGGGTAGATCCCGAGGCTCGCGATCTGGCGCGAGAGCACGGTGGTGGCGTCGAGGTGCGCGAACGCCGCGGCGGGCGCCGGGTCCGTGAGGTCGTCGGCCGGGACGTAGATCGCCTGGACCGAGGTGATGGAGCCTTCCCGGGTGGACGTGATCCGCTCCTGGAGCTCGCCCATCTCGGTGCCCAGCGTGGGCTGGTACCCCACGGCCGACGGCATGCGGCCGAGGAGCGCCGACACCTCGGAGCCCGCCTGCGTGAAGCGGAAGATGTTGTCGATGAAGAGGAGCACGTCCTGCTTCTCGACGTCGCGGAAGTACTCGGCCACGGTCAGCCCGGAGAGCCCCACGCGGAGGCGCGCGCCCGGGGGCTCGTTCATCTGGCCGTACACGAGCGCCGTCGAGTCGAGCACGCCCGACTCCTTCATCTCGAGCCAGAGGTCGTTCCCCTCGCGGGTCCGCTCACCCACGCCCGAGAAGACGGACCGGCCGCCGTGCTCCATGGCGATGTTGTGGATCAGCTCCATGATGATGACCGTCTTGCCCACGCCGGCGCCGCCGAACAGGCCGGTCTTCCCGCCTCGCACGTAGGGCGCGATCAGGTCCACCACCTTGATTCCCGTCTCGAAGATCTCCGTCTTCGGCTCGAGGCTGGTGAACCGCGGCGCCTCCCGGTGGATCGGCCAGCGCTCCACCTCATCCGGAATCGGACCCTGCTCGTCCACGGGCTCGCCGAGCACGTTGAGGATCCGGCCCAGCGCCGCCTCACCCACCGGCACCGCGATGGCGCGTCCGGTGTCCCGGATCGGCATGCCGCGGACCACGCCGTCGGTGGACGACATGGCCACCGCCCGGACCTGGTTGCGCCCGATATGCTGCTGCACTTCCGCCACGAGCCGGATCCGTTCCTCGCCGTTCTCCCCGGGGACATCGAGCTCGAGCGCGTTGTAGATGTCCGGGAGCCCCTCGCTCTCGAACTCCACGTCCAGCACCGGACCGATGACCTGGGCTACGCGCCCCACTTTCTCCGCCATTCTCTATCTCCTGATTTGACCTCTAGGGGCGGCCTCGAGGCCGCCCCGAGCCGTTGACCGCTGCTACTCGAGTCCCGCCGCGCCGCCCACGATCTCGGCGATTTCCTGTGTAATCTGTGCCTGCCGGGCCCGGTTGAACGAGCGACGGAGGTTGTCCAGCATCTCGCCGGCGTTGTCCGTGGCGTTCTTCATGGCCGTGCGCCGCGCCCCCTGCTCGGAGGCCGCCGTCTCCACCAGCGCCCGGTAGACCCGGTTGCGCACGTAGAGGGGCAGCAGCCCCGAGAGGATCTCGTCGGCCCCGGGGGACAGGATGTAGCTGCCGGGCGCGAGCTCCTCCTGCGCCTTCGGCGGCTCCACCGGCAGCACTTTCATCACCTTCGGCGGTGTCGACAGCGCCGACCGGAACTGGGCATAGACCATATAGACCGCGTCCAGCGCGCCGGATTCGAACTCCGCCATCAGGGTGTCGACGATCGCCGCCGCATGCTCGGGGTCCCGCCGGTCCGGCAGGTCCCTCCGCGTGGACGCCAGCTCCCGGCCCTGGAAACGGAAGAAGGAGATGCCCTTCTTCCCGACCACGTGCAGGTCCACCGCCACACCCTCGCCGTCCAGGCGATCGACCAGCTGCCGGGCCTCGCGGATCAGATTCACGTTGAACGCGCCGGCCAGGCCCCGGTCCGACGTGAGCAGCACCACGGCCGCCCGTCGCATCTCTTCCGGGTGCCGGAGCAGCGGGTATTTCTCCCGCAGCTCGGGGTCGGCCAGTCGACCGATCACCTGCTCCAGTCCCTGCGAGTAGGGCCGTGTGGCCTGCACCAGGTCGCTCAGCTTCTTGAGCTTCGACGTCGCCACCATCTCCATGGTGCGAGTGATCTGGCGTGTCTTCTCGATCGAAGTCAGCCGCCGCTTGATCTCCCGGGTCTTTGCCATCGCTCCGGCCCGCTCCCCTTACGTCGTGGCCCCGGCCGTGGCGACGGCGGTCGCGGGCGCACCCGCTCCCGGCGTCCGCTCGGCGAACGACCGATTGTAGTCCTGGATCGCGGCCTTCAGCTTCTCGATCGCCTCGTCATCGAGCTGCTTCGTCTCGCGGATCGCCTTGCCGATCTCCGGGCGCTGCGTCTCCATGTACTCGTGGAAGCCCGCCTCCCAGTCCCGGATCCGCTCCACCGCGATCTCGTCCAGGTAGCCGTTCGTCACCGCGTAGATGACCATGACCTGCTGCTCCACCACCATGGGATCGTACTGCCGCTGCTTCAGCACCTCCACCGTGCGGGCGCCCCGGGCCAGCTGCCGCTGCGTCGCCGCGTCCAGGTCGGAGCCGAACTGGGCGAACGCTTCCAGTTCGCGGTACTGGGCCAGGTCGAGGCGCAGCCGGCCGGCCACCTGCTTCATGGCCTTCACCTGCGCGTTGCCGCCCACCCGCGACACGCTGATCCCCACGTTCACCGCCGGACGCACGCCCGAGTAGAACAGGTCCGGCTCGAGGAAGATCTGGCCGTCCGTGATGGAGATCACGTTCGTCGGGATGTAGGCCGAGACGTCGCCCGCCTGCGTCTCGATCACCGGCAGCGCCGTGAGCGATCCGCCGCCCAGCTCGTCGGACAGCTTGGCCGCCCGCTCCAGCAGCCGGGAGTGCAGGTAGAAGACGTCGCCCGGGAACGCCTCACGCCCCGGCGGGCGCCGCAGCACCAGCGACAGCTGCCGGTACGCCTGCGCCTGCTTGGTGAGGTCGTCGTAGATCACCAGCGTGTGCTTGCCCTGCCACATGAAGTGCTCGGCGATGGCGCACGCGCAGTACGGCGCGATGTACTGCATCGGCGCGGGATCGCTGGCGTTGGCCGCCACCACGATCGTGTAGTCCATGGCGCCGTGCTCGCGCAGCGTCTCGACCACGCTCGCCACCTTCCCCGCCCGCTGCCCGACCGCGCAGTAGACGCAGATGACGTCCGTGTCCCGCTGGTTGATGATCGTGTCGATAGCGATGGCCGTCTTGCCGGTCCCGCGGTCGCCGATGATCAGCTCGCGCTGACCCCGCCCGATGGGGATCATCGAGTCGATCGGCTTGATCCCGGTCTGGAGCGGCTCCTTCACCGGCTGCCGCTTCACGATCCCGGGGGCCACCACGTCGATCTGACGCCGGCCCTCCTCCGGGATGGCGCCCTGGCCGTCCACCGGCTGACCGAGGGCGTCGACCACGCGGCCGAGGTAGGATTCGCCCACGCCCACGTCCAGCACGCGGCCGGTGCGGCGCACGGCGTCGCCCTCCTGGAGAACGGTCCAGTCACCCATGATGACCGCACCGATGTTGTCCTCCTCGAGGTTCAGCGCGAGGGCCGCCACCTCGTCTCCCGTGTCCGCCGAGGTGATGAAGAGCATCTCGCTCGCCATGGCCCGGGTAAGGCCGTAGATCCGGGCGACGCCGTCCTTCACCTCCAGGACCTCGCCGACCTCCTCGATCTCCAGCTCGTGGCCGAACTGCTCGATCTCCCGAAGGAGAACGTCCTTGATCTCGCTCGCGCGCAGCTGCGCCTCGTTGCTTGCCATTTCCCCGCTACCGTTCCCGGTTTCTTGTGCCTGCCGTCCCCGTCATTCGCGCTCCGCCCCGAACTCCGGCATGTACGCGTGCATCATCTCCCGCTTGAGCGACACCAGCTGCCGCCGCAGCGAACCATTTATGGCCCGGTCCCCGAAGCGGACCACGAGCCCGCCCAGGATCGCCGGGTTCACCGTGATGTGCGGCGTCACCTTCTTGTCGAGCAACGCCGACAGCCGCCTGGCGATCACCTCTTCGATCTCCCCGTCCGGCTCCCGGGCCAGCGTGACCTGCGCGTGGATCCGCCCGGCGCCCTCGTCCAGGATCTGCTGGTAGTGCGACCGGATCTCCGGCAGCACCCGCTGACGCCGCTTCCCGATCACCACCTGGACGAACCGGAGGAACCGCTCCGGCACCCGCTTGTCCAGCGCCCGCTCCAGCAACGCCTGCTTCGCGCCCGGGTCGACCTGCGGGGTGTCCAGGAACCGGTGGATCCGCGGCTCCGTTCGAAGCGCCTCGTCCAGAACGGCGAACGCCTCCGCGTACGCCTCCGCCTCGCCATGGGCCCGACCCAGTTCGTACAGCGCCTCCGCGTAGTTGCGGGCGATCGTACCGTCTCTCACTTACGCCGCTCCCGCGCTCTTCCGGGGCTCCTGCGCCCGGGGCTCCTGCGCCCGCGCCTGCGCCCGCTCGAGATAGTCCCGTACCAGCCGCCGGTCCTCCTCGGCGTCCAGCCGCCGACCCACCAGGTGCGACGCGGCCGCGATCGACAGCTCCACCGCCTCCCGCCGGATCGATTCCAGCGCCTGCTCGCGCTCGCGCTCGATCTCTTTCGTCGCACGGTCGACGATCTCCTGCTGCTCGTCGCGGGCCCGGTTCAGCAGCTCCTGACGCACCGTCTCGGCGTCCTGCTTGCCCTGCGCGATGATCTGCTGCGCCTCTTCGCGCGCCTGCGCCAGCTCCCGACGCTGCTCCTCCAGCGCCTGCCGCGCCTCGTCCCGCGCCGCCCGGGCCTCGTCCAGACTCTCCTGGATCCGGTCCTCACGGGCCTGGGCGTACCCCAGAATGGGCGGGAAGGCCCACTTCGCCAGCACCAGCATGAGCACGAAGAAGATGACGAGCGTCCAGAACGATGTGCCCAGGTTCAGGTTGAACACGCTCGGCGTGTGTTCCGCCGCTTCGGCGGCATGCTCCGCCTCCTGGATCAGCAGCCAGATGATGTTCATTCGCCTCGTATAACTAGGGGCAGGGGCCGGACGGCCGGAGCCGCCCGACCCGCCCGTCCGTACCGCTTCAGATCAGGAACGCGATCACCAGCGAGAAAAGTGCGACACCCTCGATCAGAGCCGCCAGAATGATGGAGCCCGTCTGAATGTTGGCGGCGATCTCCGGCTGCCGCGCCATGCTCTCCGTCATCCGGCTCCCGATCCAGCCGATCCCGATCGCGGCGCCCAGTACCGTGAGCCCCGCACCCATCGCCTTACCAAAATTGGCCAGGTAGTTGCCGACATCACCGGTCATCCCGCCGGCCATCATGCCTTCCTGCAACGCGGATAGGAAGTGGAACATCCCTCTCTCCATTCGTTCGTCGGGGGTCCAGATCCGTTGTCAGCTCCTCGACCTCCACGGACGTCCCCCGAACGCCCGCTCCGGCCGCCACCGCTTCCCGACCCGGTCCCGGGCCGCACGGCTCTCACCGGCACCTTGCCGGCTACAGTACGACGGAGGCGCTGGAGCGCTCGCCTCGCGAAGCCGCACCACTCCGGGCCGGTGCGGTAGCCCTTCCTCCCGATCCTTCGGCCTCCCTCGGCCGTGTTCGCTGGCCTGCGTGACCGTTTGTCGCGGGCCTGCCCGACCCTAGTGCGCGTGCCGGATCAGCCCGATGAAGACCGAGCTGAGAACGGCGAAGATGTACGCCTGCAGGAACGCGATGAAGATCTCGAGCAGCATGATCGCCACGGCCATCAGCACCGGAGCGGGCGCCACCCAGAACGCGTTGGCCATTCCGGCGACCACAAGCAGCCCCGTCAGCGCCAGGACCACGGCGTGCCCCGCCGTCATGTTCGCGTACAGCCGGATCGCCAGGGCGAACGGCTTCGTCAGCTTCCCCAGGAACTCCACGGGGGTCATGACCACCAGCATCAGGTACTTGCCGACCCCGCCCAGCCCCGGGGGCGCGTAGAAGATGGTCTTCGAGTACTGGGCGAAGCCCAGGTCCCGCATCCCGGCGACCTCCACCACCACGAGCGTCACCACCGCCAGGGCGGCGGTGACGGAGATGTTCCCCGTGGGCGACGTGCCCCACGGGATCAGCCCGAGGAGGTTGCTGAACAGGATGAAGAAGAAGACGGCGATGATGTACGGGTAGAAGCGCTCGCCGTGCGGCCCCACGTTCGGCTTGGCCACCTCGTCCCGAAGGAACAGGATGAACGCCTCCATCACGTTGTGCTGGCCCCGCGGCCCGTGCCGCGCACCGGCCTCGTGCGCCCGCCGCGCCCGGCGAGCCGCAGGGATCAGCACCAGCGCCACCAGCACCGCCGCGAAGAACATGAACAGCACGTGCTTCGTGATGGAGAAGTCCATCGTCAGCGGGCCCACGTGCACCGGGTCGAACTGCGGTAGATGCAGCTTCCCGAACGGCGTCTCCCAGTAGGGGGCGTCCACCAGATGGTGGAGGATCATCTCCTTGATGTCGAACCCGCCCTCGTGGGCCTCCTGGGCGGCCGGTATGGGCCGTAGCGTTCCGAGCATTCTTTCAGTCCGCCAGTCTCAAGAACAACGGCTCGAGCAGTACGAGCACGAATATGAATCCTACCAGTCCCACCAGCACGGTGGCGGGGTCGAGCCGCGACGCCTGCGTAACCCAGACCGCCGCCACACCCACCGCCGCGAACCGGAGCACGGTCCCCCCCGCCCAACTCGCCACGAACCGCGGCCCCTCCCGACCCGCCACCAGTAGCGCGAACGCCACACCCTGCACCACCCACGCGATCCCGGCCGCCAGCCAGACACCCGCCGGCTCCGCACCCGCCACCACCCCGACCACTCCCGCCGCCAGCAGCGATACCACCACCGCCGTCACCCCGACGTACGCCAGAACAGCCCTCACTCGCCTCGCTTCCGACGCTCCTCGTCCCGTGGCACGATCACCAGGTGGTGAATCATGTGGTAGAACCCCGCCCCCGCTCCCACGAACGCACCCAGGAGCGTAAGCCAGGGTTCCGTACCCAACCAGTCATCCACGATTGTCCCCAACCAGAGGAAGAGCAGCGTGCTCGCTGCCAACGTGACTCCGTGGCCGAGGTAGTCCGCCACTCCGGGCTGCCGGTCGTCGGACCTCGGCGTTCCATCAGGCTTTCCCGCCAACGTTCCGTCGCTCCCGTCGGTGCAGGTCGCGAAGCTACAGGCTTGTGAAAAAAAGCGCAAGCGGTCCCCGCGCCGTGCCGGCGCCCCCCACGGGAACGGGTGTTTGAGGCGGCAGCGGGCGGGGTCCCCATCTTGCACCCCGAGGGCGGCAGCGGTTCATCCATGACGGGAGGCGGCGATGCGCCCGGGTAGCGCGTGGGCGGCGGCCCTGCTGGTGGCGGGGTGCGCCGGTTCGAACGGTACGGAAGGTCGGACGGAGCCGGAGGCGCCGGACCTGGCGGTGTCGCTGGAGGTCGATGTGGCGCCGGGCTCCGTGGGGCTGGCGTTGCACGTGACGAACAGCGGAGCTGATCCAGTGACGTTCACGTTCCCGAGCTCTCAGCGGTACGACTTCGTCATCTCGACGCCGGCGGGTGAGGAGGTCTGGCGGTGGTCGGAGGGGCGGTTCTTCACGCAGGCGGTGACGGAGGCGACGCTGGCGCCGGGTGCATCGTGGTCGATGGAAGCGGAGTGGGACCCGGGGACGCGGACGGGGCGGTACACGGCGGCGGGCGTGCTGACGGCGCGGGACCGCGGGGTGCGCCAGAGCACGGCGTTCGAGATACGGTAGTGGCGCGCCGGATGTGGGAGGGAGCGGTGCGGGAGGCGGAGGGTCGTGAGCTGGAGCTGCTGGACGAACTGGCGGAAGCCCGGGCGGCGCTCGGCCGGGAGATCGGCAAGCGTGTGATCGGGCAGGGCGGGATCGTGGAGGGTCTGCTGACAGCGCTTCTGGCCGACGGCCACGCGCTGCTGGTGGGGGTACCGGGGCTGGCCAAGACCCTGCTGATCTCGACGCTGGCGGAGTCGCTCGATCTCCGGTTCAGCCGGATCCAGTTCACGCCGGACCTGATGCCCAGCGACATCACGGGAACGGAGGTGCTGGAGGAGGACCGGGCGAGCGGGCGCAGGGGCTTCCGCTTCGTGCGGGGACCGATCTTCGCCAACGTTGTGCTCGCGGACGAGATCAATCGCACGCCGCCGAAGACGCAGGCGGCGCTGCTTCAGGCGATGCAGGAGCGGGCCGTGACGGCGGGCGGGGAGACGATGGCGCTGGACCGTCCGTTCTTCGTGCTGGCGACGCAGAACCCGATCGAGCAGGAGGGGACGTACCCGCTGCCGGAAGCGCAGCTCGACCGATTCATGCTGGAGCTGCGGATCGACTATCCGAGCCGGGCGGAGGAAGAGGAGGTCGCGCATCGGACCACGAGCGGCGCGCAGCCGGAGGTGCGGGCGGTCCTGGACGCGGCGGGGCTGCGGTCGCTCCAGGGGCTGGTGCGCCGGGTCCCGGTGCCCCGATCCCTGGTCGCGTACGCGGTCCGGCTGGCCCGGTCCACGCGCCCGGAAGACCCCGATTCGCCGGCGGTCGTCCGGCAGCTCGTGAGCTGGGGGGCTGGACCGAGGGCCTCCCAATACCTTACCCTGGGGGCGAAGGCGCGCGCCGCCATGGACGGTCGCGGCGTGCCGAGCTACGACGATGTGCGCGCGATCGCGCCGGCCGTTCTGCGGCACCGGGTGGTGACCAACTTCCAGGCGGAAGCCGACGGCCGCACCGCCGCCGACGTGGTGGACGAGCTCCTGGAACTGAGCAGGGAATGGACCTAGAA